>ONAX01000037.1 GCA_900315875.1 uncultured Eubacteriales bacterium
CTATGAGTGTTAATTATAATGTTTTGGGACTTGTCTTCGCAAGTATGCACGACGCTTATGTCAGCGAGCTGACCAAGCAGAGAACCATGGGTTCAATACCCTTCGGCGGACGTTACCGCCTTATAGATTTCCCCCTTTCAAACTTCGTTCATTCGGGAGTTTCCGAGGTGGGCGTCATCACAAAGTCCAACTACGGTTCGCTTCTGGATCACCTCGGTTCGGGACGTGACTGGGACCTTGCCCGTAAAAAGGGCGGACTTCATCTTCTCCCCCCATACAGCCAGACAGGCGGTATCTATAAGGGAAGACTGGACGCTCTCAACAATATCTGGGGATTTGTTGAGCATTCAAATGCAAAGTATGTCATCATGTCAAACTGCGACGTGGTAACTACTATAAACTTCAATCCCGTGCTGAAGCAGCATATGGAGAACGAGGCTGATATCACCCTTGTTTATAAGAGAGATGTCATTCCTGCAAAGCTCCACGACCCGGCTGTTCTTTCATTCGACAGCAAGGGCAAGGTTATTGATGTGCTTATCGACAGCAATGTAACAGGTTCCTGCAGCTTCTATATGAACATGATGTTCATCAAGCGTGAGCTTCTCATTGAGCTTGTAGACAAGTGCATCAGCAAGAATACCCTTAACTTCAAGCGTGACATTATCCAGGGCGAATACAAGAACCTGAATGTATACGGCTACGAATTCAAGGGCTTCTCCCCCATCATCACATCGATGAGCAATTACTTCAATGCCAATATGTCCCTTATGGATGAGGAAGTCAGAAAGGATCTGTTCAACAGCTCCCGTCCCATCTATACAAAGGTCAGAGACGATATGCCCACCAAATACGGTCTTGGCTCCAGCGTAAAGAATTCTCTTATCGCTAACGGCTGTACTATCGAGGGCGAGGTCGAGAACTGTATTCTCTTCAAGGGCGTACATATCGGCAAGGGCACAAAGGTTTCCAACTGCGTTATCATGCAGGATACCAAGATCGGTGCCGACAGCAGCCTGAGCTATGTAATAGTAGACAAAGATGTTGTTATCAAGAACGAAAGAACACTGATGGGCTTCCTTTCCTATCCCGTATATATCAGCAAGGGAAGCGTTGTATAATCGGACACGGACGGAGGTGCGTGAAAAATGAAGGTTTTGTTTGTTGCAAGCGAGGCGCAGCCATTTGCCGCTTCCGGCGGATTGGCTGACGTTGCAGGCTCGCTGCCGCACGCTCTGCGTAAAAGGCTGATCGGGTGCAGAATAGTAATGCCGCTTTATGAGGATATTCCGCAGCCCCTGAAGGACACGCTGCGCTTTGTCACGAGTTTTTCGGTTCCCGTTTCGTGGAGAAGGCAGTATTGCGGTATATTTGAAACGAGATATAACGGCGTAATCTATTACTTCCTCGATAACCAGTATTATTTCAAGCGTCAGGGTCTTTACGGACATTATGACGATGCTGAGCGCTTTGCTTTCTTTTCACGGGCGGTGCTTGAGATGCTGCCGTATATCGACTTCAAGCCGGACGTTATTCATTGCAACGACTGGCAGACGGCTCTTGTTCCCACCTATTACAACCTTTTTTACGCACAAAACGAATGGTTCAGCGGCATAAAAACGATATTTACTATCCACAATATTCAGTATCAGGGACAGTACGGTACAGATCTGTACGAGGAGGTCGTCGGTATTCCGCCGCACGGCCGCTCGATACTGGACTGGGATAACGATATCAACTATATGAAGGGCGCTATTGAAACGGCTAACCGCGTTACCACGGTAAGCCCGAGCTATGCGTGGGAAATACGCGATCCATGGTTCTCACACGGACTTGATCCGATTCTGAATGCACGCTCGTGGAAGATAAGAGGTATTCTCAACGGCATTGACAATACGTCCTATAATCCTGCAACGGATATTCAGCTTTATGCTCATTACACGCCGGACGATCTTTCCGGCAAGGCTGTAAACAAGCAAAAACTGCAGGAGCGTCTCGGACTGGAGCAGAACCCCGAGGTTCCGATAATCGCCATGGTTACGAGACTGGTTGCACACAAGGGTCTTGACCTTGTAAAATATGCTCTTGACCAGCTTATGCGTGAGGAGTACGTTCAGTTCGTTATTCTCGGCTCAGGTGACTGGGAATACGAAAGCTTCTTCCGCTCAATGCAGGAAAGATATCCCGGCAGGCTGGTTGCATGCCACGGCTTCATTCCGGAGCTGTCAAGGAAGATTTACGCTGGTGCGGACATTTTCCTGATGCCGTCAAAGGCAGAGCCGTGCGGTCTTTCTCAGATGATTGCACTGCGCTACGGCACAATACCGGTTGTCCGCGAGGTCGGCGGTCTGCGCGACTCCATCAAGGACAGCGGAACCGGAGAAGGCAACGGATTTACATTTGCGAATTACGATGCAATGGATATGCTCGGATGCATTAGAAGGGCCATTGCAGGCTACTGGCAGCACGAGGGCTGGCAGATACTCGTAAAACGCGCAATGTTGAGCGACAACAGCTGGGCAAAATCCGCAACAGAGTATATTAACCTCTACAAAGAGGTCATTAACGAGTAAAACAGTAAATTAAGCCGGTGGATCGGATGATTCATCGGCTTTTTCTGTTATGAAAGAAATTTCCAAAGATTTATCCGGTTTTTCAAATAATAACCTGACTAAAAGCCCAGCTGCAATCTCCTTTTCAAGCAAATTCCTGAAATTGGTGCCTATAGTGTCTTTGGCGCAAATTATGGTAAAATTGCATAAAAATGGCGATTTCTCACTATTTCAGCTAAATATTTCTGTAATTAATGCTCATCTTTGGTATTTTGTAACGTTGTAATTTTTAGTAAAATGCATTATACTTGATATGAGTATAATTATACCTCTTGAAAGGCTGAAAACATGAGAAGATCAAGCTACAGCTCCTACAGCACCCGTTCATACAGCTCGGGTAGCTACCGCAGGAGAAACAGAAGAAACGACGGAAACGGCAAAACTGTTGTCATTATTATTCTTATATGCATTATAGTACTCGGCGCCGCAGCAGGTGCATGCGCATATTTCGGCGTATTTGACAAGCTTTTCGGAGCAAAGCAGGAAAGCACTGACGAAAGCTCATCCGCTTCTGAGGTGCAGCAATCCTCAGAAAAGAAGGAAGAAAGCTCCGCTGCTGCAGGAAGCAGCTCTGCACAGGAAAGCGAAAGCTCTGCCGAGGAAAGCAGCAAGCCCGAGCTTTCGGGCGAATTTGACGAAAATGTATTTATCTACGACAAGCAGGGATACCAGATTTTCTACGGTACAGAGGATACTACTGCAAGCTATGCCTCTGCAGTCAGCTCAATAAAAAAGTCTGTAGGCAAGGATGTAAACGTTTACGCTATGTCTGTTCCGACTCACAGTCTTTTTGCACTGCCTGAAAAATACAAAAGCCTCGGCACAGATGAAAAGGCTGTACTCAGTTCCATGTACAAATCCCTCGGAAAAGACATAAAAACCATTGATGTTGCCGCTTCCCTCGAAAAGCATAAGGACGAATATATCTACTTCGGCACCGACCACAACTGGACGGCACTCGGAGCTTACTATGGCTATGTTGATTTCTGCAAGGCAGCAGGCGTGGAGGCTATTGATATCAAGAAGCTCTCCACAGGTACGATCAAGGGCTTTGAGGGCTCTCTTACCGCTGCAACAAAAACCGACAAACAGCCCGACGGCAACAAGGTACTTCTCGAAAACCCCGACACGGTGACCTATTACAATATTCCCGGTAACCGCACCTGCACTCTGCTCGAAAACGGAAAGTCAGAGCCGGAGGAGGTTCCGATGATTGCGACCTTCGCAGAGGGCTCCAATTCCTACAGTGCGTTCATCTGGGGCAATAACCCTTACATGCACATAAAAACCACTCTTAAAACCGGAAGGAAGCTGTGTATAATCAAGGACAGCTACGGATGCGCATTCGCTCCCTTTACAACAGCGAATTTCGATGAGGTGTATATAGTAGATCCCGCATATTACAACGGAAACGTGATTGACTATATCAAAAAGAACAAATACACAGATGTGCTGATAATAAACAGCATAATGACCCCCAGCACAGCGATCCGGACGGATGAGCTGAAAACCATAATCGACTAAAAAGGAGGTGTGCCGGATGCTCGGCAAAACTGCAAATGTAGAAATATTCGGCACACTTGCCGAAAAGAAGCTATATTCCGGCTACATCACCGGAAGCCGCGATATGCGCAGGGTGTATGTAATAACAGATCAGGAGCTTCACGGTGCGATCGACTGCATGATAATCGCTGCGGCTATAGGCGAGACATCAGCCCAGACAAGGCTTGTTGCCGCGCCGGAGGGAGAAATCTTCTACGAGCCGGAGATAGCTGAAAGACTCAGAACAACATCGCTTAAATTCAAAAAAATAAACTGCATTTACGAAAAATCCTGCGGTGCCGTAATTTACCGCGTGACAGAACGCGGAGAAATCCGAATACTTCTGGTAAAAAACCGCAACGGCAAATGCTGGACCTTCCCGAAGGGTCACATTGAAATCGGCGAAAGCGAAGAGCAGACCGCACTTCGTGAAATAAAGGAGGAAACCGGTCTGAGCGTTGAGATCGTTCCGGGCTTCCGTAAGATCAGTACATACCGTCCATTCGGAAAGATAAGAAAAACCGCCGTATTTTTCCTTGCCAAGGCGCAAAAAAGCGTCGTCAGCATGCAGCAGACAGAGATAGACTATTACCTGTGGGTAAGTCTTGACGAGGCAATGAAAATGTGCCGCCACGAAAACGATACCAACATTCTGCGCGATGTCAGGAAAATATTAGCTTAACAGCCCGATCGCTACCAAGTAGTGACCGGGCTTTTTGTTTCATCCAAAAAACATCAGCTATTAACCCGTGTCAAGTTTAAAAGAAAATTTGTCAAGGATACTTGACATTTGGTAAAGTATGTGTTAATATAATAGCCATAGGAAATAACATGCAGCTTTGCATAGGCTACAGGCGGTAAGTTGATGGATAAAAAGGACATTCTTGAGCAGAATAAGAAAAAGAAACAAGGCTCACTTGACGAAATGGAAAAAAGGGTATATAACTACTCCTTCGGCATAGGTGCATTGGCAGTAGGCGCTATGTGTCTTGCGTTCAGCATATACCGCGCAATAAACGGCATGCATTTTTACGAATTTGCCGCTATTATTACTGCTTATCTGTGTGCCACCTATCTCTATCGCTTCAAAAATCTCAAAAGTCCGTTCTACCTTATTGCAGGCATCATAACCGCTGTTGCGGCTGTCGGATGCACGGTTCTTTTCTTTGTGGTGGGCGGCGTATGAATGAAATAGTGTTTCAGAACCGCCTGCGTGTTGCCCGGGCGGAAAAAAGGATATCTCAGGGCGACCTTGCCGAAAGCGTCGGCGTGTCAAGACAGACCATCAGCTCAATAGAAAACAATCAGTTCTGCCCCAGTGCAAAGCTTGCGGCGCTGCTGTGCATAGCTCTTGACAAAAAATTTGAGGAGCTTTTCTACTTTGAAGAGCAGTGATAACGTTTATAAGTTTTTTAAATCTTCATATACATTCCTCCTAAAAAGCGGCGGACCCCCGGGTACATTTACCCGGGGGTTAACCGTTTTATCGCAGCTTTTTTCAGAAAATTTATCTATCATGATTGACTTATAGATTGTTTTGAATTATAATTAAAGGGTATCATTGCATTATTGGCGGCAATGCCGCTGTGCAAAAACATATATGGAGGAATAAGAAATGAAAAGAGTTTACAATTTTTCGGCAGGTCCTTCCATGCTCCCGCAGAAGGTTCTTGAACAGGCAGCAGCAGAAATGCTCGACTACCAGGGCAGCGGTCAGTCCGTAATGGAAATGTCCCACCGCTCCAAGATCTACGGAACCATCATCGAGGGCGCTGAAGCACTTCTCCGCGAGGTTATGAACATTCCGGATAACTACAAGGTACTGTTCATGCAGGGCGGCGCTTCCACACAGTTCACTGCTATCCCGATGAACCTTGCTACAAAGAGCGGCAAGGCTGACTATGTTCTCACCGGTCAGTGGGCTACAAAGGCATACAAGGAAGCTGCACGCTACATCGACGCTAATGTTGTTGCTTCTTCAAAGGACAAGACCTTCTCATATATTCCGAAGCTCGATCCTTCAACCTTTACAAAGGATGCAGACTATTTCTATATCTGCATGAACAACACCATCTACGGTACCGTTTATCATGAGCTTCCCGAAACAGGCGACGTTCCGCTGGTTGCTGATATTTCTTCCTGCATCCTCTCAACTCCGATCGACGTTTCCAAGTTCGGTATCCTTTATGCAGGCGCTCAGAAGAACATGGCTCCTGCAGGTCTTACAATCGCAATCATCCGCGACGATCTTATAGGTCACGCTATGGATATCACTCCTACAATGCTCAACTTCCAGACACATGCAGACAACGGCTCAATGTTCAACACTCCGCCGTGCTACACCATCTATGTTGCCAAGCTCGTTCTCGAGTGGATCAAGAACGACATCGGCGGCCTGGAGAAGATGAAGGAAATCAACGAAAAGAAGGCTGCAATCCTTTACAATTTCCTCGACAGCTCCAACATGTTCAAGGGCACAGTTGTTCCTGAGGACAGATCTCTCATGAACGTACCGTTCATCACAGGCAGCGACGAGCTCGACGCTAAGTTCGTTAAGGAAGCTACCGAGAACGATTTCGTAAACCTCAAGGGTCACCGCAGTGTCGGCGGCATGAGAGCTTCCATCTACAACGCAATGCCTGTTGAAGGTGTTGAAAAGCTGGTTGCCTTCATGAAGGACTTCGAGGCACGCAACTCATAATCCGTGAGTAATCAAAGAAAAATACATATAATATAATAATAAAGGTGATATTGATGTATAATATTCAGACACTTAACAAGATCTCAAACGTGGGTCTTTCACGTCTCGGCGATAACTACGCAGTGGCTGACACATGCGACGCTCCCGACGCAGTTCTCGTACGCTCAGCTTCCATGCACGACATGGAGCTTCCGGAAAGCCTTCTTGCAATTGCAAGAGCAGGCGCCGGCGTAAACAACATTCCGCTGGACAAATGCAGCGAGCAGGGCATCGTTGTTTTCAACACACCCGGTGCTAACGCAAACGCTGTTAAAGAGCTTGTTCTCACAGGCATGCTCCTCAGCTCCAGAAACGTTGTTGGCGGCATTGAGTGGGCAAAGACCCTCAAGGGAAACGGCGACGCTGTAGGCAAGATGGTAGAAAAGGGCAAGAGCCAGTTCGTAGGCCCCGAGCTCAAGGGCAAGACCCTCGGTGTTGTAGGCCTTGGCGCTATCGGCATTCTGGTTGCTAACGCTGCCGTATCTCTCGGCATGAACGTTATCGGCTATGACCCCTTCCTTTCCGTTGACAATGCTCTTCGCATTTCACGCAAGGTAACACATGTTATCTCTCTGGACGAGATCTTCGCACAGAGCGATTATATTACAGTTCATGTTCCGCTCACACCCGACACAAAGGGCGTTATCAATGCCGAAAGCATCGCAAAGATGAAGGACGGCGTTCGCATCATGAACTACTCACGTGCCGATCTGGTTGTTTCTGCCGACGTCATCGAGGCAGTTAAGAGCGGCAAGGTTGCTGCATATACAACCGACTTTGCAACAGACGATATTCTGGACGTTCCGGGAATCATCGTTACTCCTCACCTCGGCGCTTCTACTCCGGAATCTGAGGACAACTGCGCTGAAATGGCTGCTGACGAGATCAAGGATTTCCTCGAGAGCGGCAACATCAAGAATTCCGTTAATATGCCTGCTGTATCAATGGCTCGTTCCGGTAAGGAAAGAGTATGCGTTATCCACAAGAATGTTCCGAACATTCTCACAACCGTAACAGCAGCGCTGTCTGAGACAGGCAACAACATCGAAAGCATGGACAGCAAATCCAGAAAGGATTATGCTTACACCATTCTTGACGTTGCCAGCGACGTTGACGCTGCAGCAGCAGAAAAAATTTCCGCTATCGACGGTGTTATCCGTGTCAGAGTAATCAAGTAATTATTTCTCAATAAATCACTGCGCCCGAGGCATTGTGTTTCGGGCGCGTATGTTTAGCTGCGAAAACAAAGGAGAAATCGAAATGTCAGACAAAACCGTAAGAACAAGATTTGCGCCCAGCCCTACAGGCTTCATGCATGTGGGCAACCTGAGAACAGCGCTTTATGAATACCTGATTGCAAAATCCCTCGGCGGCAAGTTTATCCTGCGCATCGAGGACACCGACCAGGAAAGAAAGGTCGAGGGCGCAGTTGATATTATCTACAATACCCTGCAGCGTGCCGGACTTGTGCACGATGAAGGTCCGGATATAGGCGGCGACTACGGCCCCTATGTACAGAGCGAAAGAAGGGATATGTACATCCCCTATGCCGAGCAGCTTATTCGCGAGGGCAAGGCTTACCGCTGCTTCTGTACCAAGGAACGCCTCGACGGTCTGCGCGCAAACAGCGACGATCCCGGTGCAGGCTACGACCGCCACTGCCGTGATCTCCCCCAGGAGGAAATCGACGAGCTTATGGCAAAGGGCACGCCCTATGTCATCCGCCAGAAAATGCCGCTTGAGGGCACAACCACCTTCGAGGACGCTGTTTACGGCACTATTTCCGTAGAAAACGAGGAGCTGCAGGATCAGATTCTTATCAAGGCAGACGGCTTCCCCACCTATAATTTCGCAAACGTAATCGACGACCATACAATGAACATCACCCACGTCGTAAGAGGAAGCGAATATCTTTCCTCAACACCGAAATACAACCTTCTGTATGAGGCTTTCGGCTGGGAAATTCCTACATACATACACCTTCCGCTCATCATGGGCAAAAATGACGACGGTACTATCTCCAAGCTTTCAAAGCGCCACGGCGCGACAAGCTTCGAGGATCTTGTGGCACAGGGCTTTTTGCCTGAGGCTATTATCAACTACATAGCACTCCTCGGCTGGGCTCCGAAGGACAACAGGGAAATGTTCACCCTTGCCGAGCTTTGCGAGTATTTCTCAATTGACGGAATCAGCAAATCTCCGGCTGTATTCGACTACGACAAGCTCGAATGGTTCAACGGCGAATACATAAAGGCTATGACTGTTGAACAGTTCGCCGCTGTAGCGGAGCCCTATTTCAAAAAGGCTCTCGGGGACAAGGAATTCGACTATATAAAGATCGCTTCCATTCTGCAGCAGAGAACGACAAGACTTACGGATATACCGGAAAAAATCGCATTCTTTGCAGAGCAGCCTGAATATGACAAGGAACTGTTCGTAAACAAAAAGAGCAAAACCACTCTTGAAAATTCCCCGGCGCTTCTCGAAGCAGGCATCAATGCTCTTGAAGCACTGACGGTATGGAATCACGACAGTATTCACGACTGTCTTATAGAGCTGGCACAGAAGCTGGAAGTCAAAAACGGCACAGCAATGTGGGGCGTCAGAATTGCTGCATCCGGCATGACGGTAACACCGGGCGGCGCTGTAGAGATACTGGATATCCTCGGAAGAGAAGAAGCTCTAAGAAGATTGCACAAAGGACTGGAAAAGCTCAAATCATAATGAATCGGGGGTCTGAAATGCGGAGAATAAGCTGGCGCTTAACACGCAGAAGTAACTTAATGCCCGGCGAGCGCCGTGCTATGAGAGAGGGTCGGCAGCCTACAGAGGATGATATATACTGCCCCTTTGACGAAAAGGATGTAGACTTTACTCCCAAGGCGGATTTTAACCCCGGAACGTATTATCAGTCCCAGGGCTACCCAGCCAAAGACGGAGAATATGTTCAGGATGTCGATCTTGACCCATTCGCTGCCCCGGAAGAAGAAATCAAGCCGGAGGTCATCAGAAGAGTCGCAACGATAAAGGACGGCAGGAATATGTATCTTATCAAGCTGATAATTGCGATATTACTGCTTGCGCCGTCCGTATCAATTGCAATATATACAGCATACTACAATATTTCCGAAGACTTCTTCTTTGCAAGTGCAGCTACGACTACCGGCATTATCACTAACCGGGAGCTGAAGAATGACAACGAACGCTTTGGGTTCAGCTTCAAATATGTTATCGAATACAAATATGTAGTGGACAAGGAATTTGAATTCACCGGAACTGACCAGATAACGGAAGAATATGCTGTAAAAAACAACTTCATCCTATCATCTCTGACCACAGACTCCGAACCGGAAATCACTGTGTATTACGACCCGAATGACTATTCACATTCAAAGCTGGTCCACACCAGTAAGTCGGTCAATGCGATTTTTATACTGATGATAATCGGCGGAGCTAGTCTGCTTATAGTGGCGCTCGCTGAAATATTCATGTTGAAAAACGGTTTTTACTGTGTAGAACAAAACTGCGGCAAAGAGGTTCTTCGACGTAACGAAAATGTGACCATTTCCTGGAGGTGAGACTTCATATGGAAAACAACAATGATTTTTTCTACAATGGCTACGATGACAACTCACAGGACAATACCAAGGATCCGTTCAGCCAAAAAAAGACCTTTTACGATCCGGATTCCGGCGTTTTCATAACAAATGAGGATCCGGTTGTAAAAGTTGCTACAACCAAGGACGGAAGAAACCATTATATTTCTTCATTTCTCGTTGCTTTGATTGTATTGCTTGCTGCCGGAGGCATGATAACCATAGACATTGTCAAGTCCGTATGGAGTGTCTCATTTATGGAGCATGCCTCACAGGTACAGGGAGTTGTTACAAAGGTTTCCCACTCAACCGGCAGAAAACGCACCAAAACATATTACGTATATTACCACTATTCCGCATCCGACGGACAGGAATACGACGGCTGTCAGACACTTACACAGCAGAAGGCATTTGAAACCGGTTTTTCCTCCAGAAACAAGGTCGGCACAGCGGTAACTGTCTTTTTTGACCCGAGTAATCCCAAAACATCCATTATCATGGTACATGATCCCGGATGGGTAAGGATATCAGGCGAGATTATCGGGTTTATAGTCGGCGTCTTGCTGCTGATAAACGGCATACGAATTTACAGGGCATTCAGCAACGGTGAATATGTTGTTGAGGAATTGAACGGCAGAAGGAAAATCCGGCCTCTGAAAAGCAGACGAAGAGGAGGATACACATATGATATTCAGAAATATTAGAACGGATGACGGCTGGATCATAGTTGACTACACAACAACGTGGGACTATGGCTATGATTTCATGCTGAACGCTGCGCAGATAATAATTGACGATGATTTCAGGGATGACACACAGCGTATTGCGGTGTCACAGCTTGTAGGAGAGCAGAACAAAGAAATACTGGATAAAGTAAAGCTCAGCGGAATGAAGCTCAGGGACTGTGCGCAGTCCGAAAAAGAATGCGGCGTACTGACTATTGCCGGTATCAGCAGCATTATGGATTGTCCGTTTCAGCTTGTATTTTTCAATCAGACAAACCGCGTGCGCCTGTTCTGTCCTGTTCCGGAATATTTCAAGCAGTACGGCGACCACGTTTTTGACAATTACCTGAACAGCGTAGAAATAAAGGCATATTGCCGCGCAGGTACTGCGCCGGGAATTTATGGGAGGTAGTATGACTATAGATGAACTCCGACGCGATTTTAAGTGTGAGAAAAGACTGAAATACATGTTTTTCTGGGGACATACGGAGCTTCCCGGACAAATAACAAAGGCATGCCTGAGCCAGTGGTACGGCTGCCGCTTTACCATAAACGGCATTACCTATCACACCGCCGAGCAGTACATGATGTCAGAAAAAGCAAGGCTTTTCGGCGACGAAGAAATATTCGGAAAAATTATGTCTGCAAATAACCCCGGGGCCTACAAAAAGCTTGGGCGAATGATACAAGGCTTTGACGAAAACATATGGCGCGAAAACCGTTTCCGCATAGTTGTGGAAGGAAATACAGCGAAATTTTCACAAAATCCTGAGCTTTCCGACTTTCTTATGCAGACGGGCGGTCGTATACTTGTAGAGGCAAGCCCCTATGACAGGATATGGGGAATAGGCATGGCGCAGGACGACCCCCACGCCGAAAATCCTCTTCTGTGGAAGGGCGAAAACCTGCTGGGGTTTGCGCTGATGGAGACGAGGGAAACGTTAAAATAATATGATTAGAACTAAATAAATTTCAGCACTAAGAAAAGATCAGAAGGGAGAGAATATAATTGTCAGAAGAAATAACATCTACCAATTTTATACAGGATTTTGTAAAGGAGGATATCAAGGAGGGCGGTCAGTATGAGGGAAAAACCGTGCACACTCGCTTTCCTCCGGAGCCTAACGGCTATATGCATATAGGTCACGCAAAGGCAATATGCGTGGATTTCGGTACTGCTGAGAAATTCGGCGGCATATGCAACCTCAGAATGGACGACACCAACCCCACAAAGGAGGATGTCGAATATGTCGATGCTATAAAGGAAGACATACACTGGCTGGGCTTTGACTGGGACGACAGGTTCTTTTTTGCTTCCGAGTACTTTGACGAAATGTACGGCTATGCTGTAGAGCTTATCAAAAAGGGACTTGCCTATGTATGTCAGCTTTCTGCAGAGGAAATGAGGGCAAACAGGGGCGATCTTACAACCCCTGCAACAAGCCCCTACCGCGACAGACCCATCGAAGAAAGCCTTGACCTTTTTGAGCGCATGAAAAACGGCGAATTCGAGGACGGCAGCATGACCCTCCGCGCAAAGATAGACCTTGCAAGCGGCAACTTCAATATGCGTGACCCCGTAATTTACCGCATCAACCGCATCTCCCACCACCGTACAGGCAACAAGTGGTGCATCTACCCCATGTACGACTTTGCTCACCCCATAGAGGACGCAATAGAAGGCATTACACATTCACTCTGTACCCTTGAATTCGAGGCTCACAGACCGCTGTACGACTGGGTAATAAACAATATCTCCGCACCCTGCAAGCCCAGACAGATTGAATTTGCAAGGCTTGGCATAAATAATACCGTAATGAGCAAGAGAAGACTTCGCCAGCTTGTCGAGGACGGATACGTTGCAGGCTGGGATGACCCCAGAATGCCCACCCTGTGCGGACTTCGCAGAAGAGGCTATACACCTGCATCCATACGTAACTTCTGCGAAAGAATAGGCGTAACAAAGGTTAACAGCACCGTGGAATACAGCTTCCTTGAAAACTGCCTGCGCGAGGATCTGAACGAAAACGCTCAGCGTATAATGTGCGTTCTGCGCCCGGTAAAGCTCGTTATCACCAACTATCCTGAGGGACAGAGCGAAAGCTTCGAGGTCGAAAACAACCCTCAGCGCCCGGAGGACGGCATGCGCACAATAACCTTTTCACGCGAGGTATACATCGAAGCTGACGATTTCCTTGAGGAAAAGGTCAAGGGCTACAACCGCTTCTATCCCGGCAATGAGGTTCGCCTGAAATCCGCATATATAGTAAAATGCACGGGCTGCGAAAAGGATGAGCAGGGCAACGTTACCACTGTTTTTGCAGAGTATGACCCCGAAACCCGCGGCGGCGATACTCCCGACGGCAGAAAGGTAAGAGGCACTGTTCACTGGGTTGACGCAGAAAACTGCCTTGACGCAGAGGTCCGCCTGTATGACAACCTCTTTACCGATCCGGAACCTGACACAGGCGACAAAAACTTCCTCGACTACATCAACCCCGATTCACTCGAAATACTCAAGGGCTGCAAGCTCGAGCGCTCCGCAGAGGGCGCACAGGCGCCGAAAAGCTACCAGTTCATGCGCCTGGGTTATTTCTGCATTGACAAGGACAGCACTCCCGACGCGCTGATATTCAACCGCAGCGTATCGCTGAAGGACGGCTTCAAAAAGAAATGAACATTTTCGGGCTGTTAGATTATTCAAAAATGAAGGCAAGCCCTAAAATCTGCCTGCTGCTTTTCGGGATGGGAATAGTATACTGCATAGGTCTTGACATGCTTGGCGTCGGTACGCTGACGCCGAGGCCTGTCAGCGGCTTTCTGGCACTGCCTGTCCCGGACTATATCATTCTCCCTGCATTATACTTTATAACGGCATTTGTAGTCGGTCTGCTGTCGAAAAGAAGACTTGACGCCATAATTTACGCTGCATCTCTCGGGCAGATACAGCTTTTCATGCCGTTTTTGCTTGAAGTGCTGTTTTTCCACACCGGGAGCACAATAGAAATTATGTGGCGCATGCTATGCGGACTTCCGCTGACATTTCTGGCGTCGGTAATTGCATTTTCGATAAAATTGCTCTTTAAAAAATCGAACAGATAATACAGAAGGACAATGAAATATGGATTAAAAAGTACAGTTCATACTTATTTTCTCCGATACATTCTGTGGTCTGGGCTTATCTTGCTGTCTGTAGCCATAGGTATTCCGGTCTGGTTTTTGTGGAATTGATTGCCATTGTCTTTCCGCAGAAAACATTATCTGCATTTATCCGGAGGTACTAAGCGGCCATGCCGCCTGGTACCTCTGATTTTATTATTATTCAGTGCATCGCAAAACCGACGCAAATATTTTGTCATCCTCAAAAATAACACTTGCATTTTCAGATAATATGTGTTACAATAATAAAGTCGCATAAAGACGTAATAATTCGACCATGGAGAGTTGTCCGAGCTGGCCGAAGGAGCACGATTGGAAATCGTGTAAACGCTAACCCCGTTTCGAGGGTTCGAATCCCTCACTCTCCGCCAAGACGAAAATCCTGACATGCAAGTGTCGGGATTTTTGCTTTGTATTATTCATTTTAGTTTTTATGGAATACAAAATAATCCGACACATATCAATTATTCGGTTTAAGAATAATTAAACTGTCACAGGTACTTGATTTTTCCGTAGCAATATAGTATAATTGCTCCATGGAAAAAGGATTATTTACTCCGGAGGGGTTTATTATGAACAGGAAAGATACTCACGAACATCTGCGTTATACGATACTGGCTGCAATGTTTGCTGCTATGATTTATGTAATGACCGCATTTGTACATATACCAACCCAGCAGGGCTATATACATATCGGCGACGGGATAATCTTCCTCGCTGCCGCACTGCTTCCTGCACCGTATGCGATGGGCGCTGCCGCAGTAGGCGCAGGTCTTTCGGATTACCTTTCCGGCTTTGCCATCTGGGTGCTGCCGACTGTCATAATCAAGGCAGCAACAGCAGCCGTATTTACAAACGGCAGACAGACAATAGTCAACCGCAGAAATCTTATCGCATGTGCCGTTGCATGGCTTATCTGCGTCGGCGGATACTACATTTCCGGCGTGGTACTCGCACTGCTTTCCGGCGGTGAAATACACAGCGCGCTTGCCGCTGCCCTTGCGGATATCCCGACAAATATCATGCAGTGCGTCGGCAGCACTGCACTCTATATATTCCTCGGCTTCGCTCTTGATAAAATGGGATTCAAGTCCATGCTTTCGGGCAAGCGCCCCGCAGGAAGAAAAAACAGCAAATAACAGAACCTGCACTCCCACTGCGGCAGCGCAACAGCAGCCGCACATGAATCAATTACAAAAATTATAGAACAAAAACAATCGCTCAGGCTTTTTACAGCTTGAGCGATTGTTTTTTGGATTTCCCCCCTGTGCGGGGGATTAATTATTTGAAGTATGCTACGCCGCTTTCGAAGAGCTTCTGATCCTTTTCAAACGGTGTATTGAAGTAAAGGTTGTCGCCCTTTCTTTCGCTGTGTCCCATCTTTCCGAGAACACGTCCGTCGGGGCTGGTGATACCTTCGATAGCGCATACGGAGCCGTTTGTATTGAAAAAGCTGTCGTCTGACGGATTGCCGTCAAGATCAACATACTGAGTTGCGATCTGACCGTTTGCAATAAGCTTGTCGAGCATATCGTCAGCAATAACGAATCTGCCCTCGCCGTGTGAGATCGGAATCGAGAATACATCCCCGGCATTCACTCCGGACAGCCACGGTGATTTGACAGAGGTTACTCTTGTATATGCCATATGGGAAATATGTCTGCCGATGGTATTGTAGGTCAGCGTCGGGTCAGTATCCTTCAGCTCGCAGATCTCGCCGTAGGGAACAAGTCCGAGCTTTATAAGAGCCTGGAAGCCGTTGCATATGCCGAGCATAAGACCGTCGCGGTTTTTAAGAAGATTGTTTACAGCCTCGCTTACTCTGGGGTTACGCAGGGTTGTGGCAATGAACTTGCCGGAGCCGTCCGGCTCGTCGCCGCCTGAGAAGCCGCCCGGGAGCATTATCATCTGTGCATCGTTAATAAGGCGAACCATCTCTTCAATGGTTTCCTCAATAGCAGCAGGTGTGAGGTTACGCACGATAAGAAGCTGCGGATCTGCGCCTGCCTTAGCGAATGCGCGTGCTGTATCCACCTCGCAGTTTGTGCCTGGGAATACGGGAATTAATACCTTCGGCCTTGCTGCCTTTATCTTCGGAGAGGAAGTATTTCTCTGTGTATAAAGCGGAATATCGCGGCTCATCTTCGGGCATGCGGGAATACACCCTCAAGCTTTTTGCTCCATGCTGCGATAAGCTCATCTATTTCAAGCTCAGCACCGTTTACGGTAATGCTGCTGCTGTCATTTGTTGTACCGAGTTCATAGTACAGAACACCTTCCGGCATTTCTGCACCGTCAGCAAGCTCAAGAATAAGTGAGCCTGAAAGCGGAGCGTACAGCTCATCATCAGTAAGCTGCTTTGCAAATTCGAAGCCGATCTTGTTGCCGAAGGACATCTTTGCAACTGCTGCTGCTGCGCCGCCTTCCTTTACGGTAGAAGCTGCAAGAACCTTGCCGTCAGACATGAGCGCATATACGCCGCGGTACATAGCCTTCAGAGCCTCCCAGTCGGGAAGCATTGCAGCCTTATCCTCGGGAACAGGAACATAAACCACACGGGATCCTGCCTTTTTGAATTCTGCAGATACCGTCTTTGACGCCTTGGTCATTGCTACGGCAAAGCTTACAAGTGTCGGCGGAACATCCAGGTCCTCAAACGAGCCGGACATGCTGTCCTTGCCGCCGATTGAAGGCAGACCCATCTTTATCTGAGCAACGAGAGATCCGAGCAGTGCTGCTGCGGGCTTACCCCAGCGCCCGGGAACGTCGTGCAGTCTTTCAAAATACTCCTGGAAGGTCAGTCTTGCTGTCAGCGGATCTGCGCCGATTGCAAGCAGCTTTGACAGTGATTCAACCACTGCGAATGCAGCACCGTGGAAGGGGCTCCACTTTGCAATGCCGGGAATATAGCCATAGGACATTGCTGTTGCGTCATCTGTTTCACCCTCAAGAAGCGGAAGCTTTGCAGCCATTGCCTCTTCGGGAGTGAGCTGTGTCTTGCCGCCGAATGGCATCATAACGGTAGCGGCGCCGATGGAAGCGTCGAAACGTTCGCAAAGGCCTCTCTGTGAGCACACCTCAAGTCTGCCGAGGTTTGCCTTGAAGCTTTCTGCTGCAGTCTTGCCGGAGAGAACTGACGGAGCGTGTGTACGGTAGTTGCAGTCAGCATCCGGAGCTGTGATATGAGCCCGTGCTACCTGTGTAACGCCGTTTGTATTGAGGAATGCACGGGAAAGGTCAACTATAGTCTTGCCGCGCCATTTCATTGTAAGTCTCGGGTTTTCTGTAACTACGGCAACAGCCTTTGCCTCAAGATTTTCCTTGTCCGCCTCTGCGATAAATGCGTCAACATCCTTTGCCTCAAGTACAACAGCCATTCTTTCCTGTGATTCGGAAATTGCAAGCTCTGTGCCGTCAAGTCCGTCGTATTTCTTTGTAACCTTGTCGAGGTCAACTGTCAGACCGTCTGCAAGCTCGCCTATTGCAACGCACACGCCGCCTGCGCCGAAGTCATTGCAGCGCTTTATCATGGTAGATACCGTCTTGTTGCGGAACAGTCTCTGTATCTTTCTCTCTGTCGGGGGATTACCCTTCTGCACCTCTGCGCCGCAGGTTTCAATGGAATCCATTGTATGTGCCTTGGATGAGCCTGTTGCACCGCCGCAGCCGTCACGGCCGGTTCTGCCGCCGAGCAGGACAATTATATCATCCGGAGCAGGAACGCCGCGGACAACGTTTTCCTTCGGAGAAGCTCCGATAACTGCGCCGATCTCCATACGCTTTGCAGCATAGCCGGGGTCGTAAAGCTCAACTACCTGACCTGTTGCAAGGCCAATCTGGTTGCCGTATGAGCTGTAGCCCTGTGCTGCACCGGTTGTAATCTTTCTGGAGGGAAGCTTGCCTGCCATTGTCTTTTCAAAGGGTACTGTCGGGTCGCCGGATCCGGTTACGCGCATTGCCTGATAAACATATGCACGACCTGAAAGCGGATCGCGGATAGCACCGCCGAGACATGTAGCAGCGCCGCCGAAGGGTTCGATCTCTGTCGGGTGGTTATGTGTTTCATTCTTGAACTGCACGAGCCACTGTTCGGTTTTGCCGTCGATTGTAACGGGAACCTCAATAGAGCATGCATTGATTTCATCGCTCTGGTCAAGATCTGGAATCATGCCTCTTTTACGCAGGAGCTTCATGCCGACAAGAGCCATATCCATAAGCGAAACATCTCTGTCTGTATCCTTGCCGTAGATTTCCTCGCGGCTTTCGTAGTACAGTGCAAGAGCATCCTCAATCGTCTTAGTAAGCTCTGTCTTTTCTATTTCAATCTTCTCAAGTCTTGTAAGGAAGGTAGTATGACGGCAGTGATCCGACCAGTATGTATCGATAACTCGAAGCTCTGTTACAGTCGGGTCGCGGTGCTCGTCGTCACGGAAGTAATCGCGGCAGAATTTCAGGTCAGCCAGTGTCATCGCAAAACCCATACCGTCGAAATACTGCTTCATCTGAGCGTCGTCCCAGCTGATAAAGCCCTCTACGGTCTTTACGTCGTCCGGGATATCAGCCTTCATATCGAGGGATTCCGGCTTATCGAGGGAAGCCTCGCGTGATTCAACGGGGTTGATAAGGTAATGCTTGATCTTTGCAAGTTCCTCGTCTGTGATATTTCCCTTTACTGCGATAAGCTTAGCTGATACAACCTGCGGACGCTCGCCCTGGGTAAGCAGCTGAACGCACTGTGCAGCTGAATCCGCTCTCTGGTCGTACTGACCCGGAAGGTATTCCATTGCAAAAACGCGGAAGTCGGAACATTCGGGCAGAACCTCGTCATAAACGAAATCTGCGTTTGTTTCGCTCAGAATGGTGGTTTTTGCCTTCTCAAAATCCTCTCCGTCGATGCCGCTGATATCATAGCGGTTTATTATCCTGACTTTTTCCACAGCGGAAAGTCCGAGACTGTTCTGCAGGTCGGCACAGAGATTAGCCGCTTCTACATCAAAGCCGGGGCGCTTTTCCACAAAAATTCTTTTTACTGCCATATTTATCCACCTATCTCCGACTTGGTCGGTTTATTACAGATACAGTTATTGTAGCATATTACAGCTCATTTTTCAACATCATTCCACAAAAAAGCCAGCACCGGCGAGCCGCCGGTGCCGATTCGCGACAATCGCTCAGCTCCGCTTCGCTCTGATTGCGTACCGCTGTTTGGAAGGGCCGCGTCCATATTTAATAGCGGTTCTATTTTATCAATAAACAGCGCCCACGATCAAAGCATGAAATTCCGTGCGTACCATAACGAATAAAATCTTCGGTCTGAAATATTTCTTCACTACTTTTCAAGCGTCTTGTAAAGCTTTATCATATTAAGAAAATACAGCTTTTCATCATCACTCAGATCCGCAAGGCTCTGACAGATATTCTGAGTTATTGTATCAGACGAAATCGGAAGATCATCACTCAGAAGATAATCTACTGTTACATTCAGAGAACATGCGATATTAACAAGCGTCTGAACGCTCATATTCTTACCGTTTTCTATAAGGCTCATGAAGTTAAGAGATATATCTGCCATTTCGGCAAGCTGCTCCTGCGTGATTCCCCGACTAAGACGTTCCTCTCGGATTCGTTTTCCTAAATGTTCAAGTTCCATTAAAACACCTCTTTTTAACTATTATAGTTGGAAAAAGAGGGGATAATAACACAATATATTGTTAATTAGCTTTGACAATATTGTGTTATGATATTGACAATATTATATTTATGTAATATAATGAACATGTAAATACCAGAAAAGAACGAGGAGGACAAAATATGAAATCAACAGCAGGATTCAAGCTTACCCTGTGGTTTGGACTGATTGTCGGGATAGGACTGTTTGTCTGGGCGTATATGGCTAATACGAATTATGAAAACCTTATGGCAAACGGTGTGAAAACAGATGCTGTCGTTACTGAGGTCACTGAAGTGAAATACAAAAAAGGAAACCCCAGTACATACGGAATTGCTGTTTATAGGGACGAAACAGGCTCTGAACATAGCTTCGACGGTTATCTCGGAGATTATATCAACGTCGGCGACAAGGTCACTATAATCTATAACAAGGATAACCCCGATGAGGTAGTAAAGGAAAATCCGTGGATATTTATGATGTATGTCATATCAGGCGGAATGATCGTTTTCTGCGGAGGAATGCTGCTGCTTCTGACCTTCTGGCGCATGGATAAGAAAAGTGTGAGCTGCGTGCATCAGAGCGTTTCACCCTCGGAGCTGACAAGGATCGTGACCGAATATATGCCCCAGACAAAGCAGAAGTTTATTAAGGAACGCTCCCGCAACAAGCACTTCGATAAGCTGGGATATGATGCAGTTATGGAAAGAAGCATCCAGATGGGAGATCCGGTCAAGCAGATATACGATAATTACAAGCTGATAATATCGTCAGATAATATCAGGCTCGGCGCGGTTGTCAGGGCGCTCGACAGGGACATTTATTCTGATATGACGGATGTACTCAGCGAAAGCATGGAAACCGGACGCAGCCGTTATACCGTACCGGTATTCATGGTGTATTCCTATGATGATTATTTCCACTCTCACCCAAATGACCTGATCGAGGTTGCGAACCGTCTTTCCGGCTCGGGCTTCGGCACTGTATTCAGCGAGAAGGATATGGAGCTGATAACCTATCTTTCGGATGATACCTCACGCCCCTTTGGACTTTCCTACAAAAGCGACATGACATTCGGCAGAGAGATAGTGGTCAGCACAGTTATCCTTAGCAAGCCGAATCTCTGCAACAAAAAGCTTTGCAACAAGCTGCTGTACCTTGCCGTAAAGGGACAGTTTGCCGCAGCTATTCCTGCGTGGTATTATACAATGTGGGAGCTGAGCGCTTTCTGATACCGGACTGTCTGTAAATTTGCTGAGGCTTTGTTGCATAATAATACCCGGCGTGTTATAATTCAGATAGATATTACGTCGAAACGGGGGGTACGGCTATGAACTGGAATCAGCTGCTTTGTGAACAGAGACAATGCCCGTCAAAAAAAAGAAACACCGATGAAAGAAACGAATTCCAGAGGGACTACCACCGCATTGTCGGCAGCGCGTCATTCCGCAGGCTGCAGGACAAAACGCAGGTCTTTCCGCTTGACAAAAGCGATTTCGTGCGCACAAGGCTCACACATTCAATAGAGGTATCGTCATTTGCGAAATCTCTGGGGCAGACGTGCTTTCTCTGGCTGAAGAATAACGCACCGGACAGACCCGATCTTCCGACTGACGCGCAGATCGGTGAAATAGCCAATATTCTCGAATGTGCCGGACTTATACACGATATCGGCAATCCGCCGTTCGGTCATTTCGGAGAAACCTCAGTGCGCAACTGGTTTTCGGAGAATATGTCCTCACTTCGCTGCGGAGCGGTTCCGGTTGAACTCATGCTGACCGACCGCATGAAAAACGACCTGCTGTTCTTTGAAGGCAACGCTCAGGCGCTGCGGCTGCTGACAAAGCTGCACTATCTTGTGGATGACAAGGGCATGCACCTGACCTATGCGCTGCTCAACACTATAATAAAATACCCCGTGGATTCCTGCAGCATAAACAAAAGCAGCGGTAATATAAAGGACAAAAAGCTTGGCTACTACCTCGCAGAGGAGGAGCTTTTCAGACAGATAACCGACGCTACGGGAGCGCACGGCATGCGGTACCCCCTTGTATATCTTCTCGAGGCTGCGGACGACATTGCCTACGGCACCGCCGATATCGAGGATGCCGTGAAAAAGGGCTTCCTGTCATATGAAAACCTGCTCGAGGAGCTGAAAAGCGAGCGCTACCTTTCCCGTATTGAAAGCGACAACGAGCGCCGCGCATATAACGCAGCCGTCGAAAAGCTGAGTGCAAAGTATGAAAACGCAAAGCTCAGAGGAGTTTCCGACCCGAAGCTCAATGCCGTTCAGAACTGGATAATCTACATGCAGAATATCTTTATAAACTCGGCGCGCTTCGGCTTTACATCCAACTACGGCGATATAATGAACGGCAGCTTTACCCGCGAAATAATACAGTCTCCCGGCTGCCAGGCCGACACGCTGATGTTTGCGCTCAAGGACATTGCAACGCGCTATGTTTTCCAATCGTCACATATCATCAAAATGGAAATATCCGCAAATACGATAATCAATTTCCTTCTGAGCACGTTCATTCCGGCTGCTGTCAAATACGATACCGACGAAAAGCTCAGCAGCGTCGAGGAGAGGCTTATCAGCGTCATTTCACGAAATTATCTTATGGCATACAATACCGCCGCACAGGGCAAAAATGACTGCGAGCGGCTGTATCTGAGGCTGCTGCTTGTAACAGACTACATCTGCGGCATGACTGACAGCTACGCCAAGAATCTGTATCAGCAGCTCAACGGTATATATTGACCGCGAGTAGCATTATGCAACAATTCAGCTAAAAAAACTGAGGCTGTGAATCAACTCACAGCCTCTTTGTATTTTCGTATCAACAGAATCCGTCGGACACGTTTTTTATGAATTAAGATACCTGCTTATAGCAAGTCGCTTGCAGTCATTAACAAGGTTTTCGATATGCGCCGTTATAACCTGCGGACTTTCGCGCATTCCGGTTTTTACCCATTTAAGAATGGTGCCCACGATGCCGAATGAAAAGAACTCGGCGATAAAGCGTTTATCATCCTCGGACACACCGCCGTGTCCGGCGATATCCTCTATTATTTCGCTGAAAACATTTGAGCTTACACTTTGCACATATTCCCGGAATTCGTCCCCGTAGGAGGTCTGCAGAGCGTTCTGGTAGAATCTGGAATCATCCTTAATCGTATTCAGCATAGTGAGCAGCTTACTGCTCCAGTTATCGAAGCTAAGGCCGTCAACAAACGGAGTTATGGCTTCGTTGTAGAAAATCCAGTTAAGCAGATCGTATTTATCATGGAAATGATAATAGAAGGTCTGCCTGTTGAAGCCGCTTTCAGTTGTGATATCCGAAATTGTGATTTTCGCAAATGGCTTTTTTGACATCAGATTCTTGAAACCTTCCGCGATTATCTGTTTGGTATCGTTTTGCTCTGTCATTCTCGTCCCTCCCTGACTTCGATACCTTCATTCTAACACAAAACGACAAAATAATCAAGGCACACTGCACCGATGACGTAAGGCTGCTTTCGTGCTGTACCGCACAGCTTTTAACGCTGACCGCTGCAAAGAATTCTACATAATAAAATATTCCCCCGGAGACTCTGCCGTCCCCGGGGTTAAGAATTTCACAGGTACACTTACGCTTTGCCGAGGATTTCCTCAAGCTTTCTGGCTGCTGCCCTAGCGTCGTCGTTTATAAGCTTTTCCACCTCGCCGCTGTCGCATGCCTTAGCATTAGCAGCGTCTATCGGCAGTCTTGCCAGTATTTCCAGACCGTAGCGGTTTGCTGTTTCCTCCAGTCTGCTTTCGCCGAAGGGATAGTATTTCTTTCCGCAGTCGGGGCATACAAAGCAGCTCATGTTCTCCACGATTCCGAGTATCGGAATGTTCATCATATTTGCCATATTAACTGCCTTTTCAACTATCATTGAAACAAGCTCCTGCGGAGTTGTTACAACAACAATGCCGTCGAGCGGAATGCTCTGGAACACAGTCAGCGGAACATCGCCTGTTCCCGGAGGCATATCAACAAACATGTAGTCAACATCCTGCCAGATAACATCCGTCCAGAACTGCTTTACTGCCCCCGCAAGAACGGGACCTCTCCATACAACGGGGTCGGTATCGTTTTCGAGCAGCAGATTCAAGCTCATTACATCGATTCCGCCGTGTGTCTTAACGGGGATGATACACTCATCCGTTCCCGTTGCCTTTTCCGTCAGACCGAATGCCTTCGGAATAGACGGTCCTGTAATATCTGCGTCAAGTATTGCTGCATGGTAGCCCTCTCTTGAGAACATTACCGCAAGCATTGAGGTAACGAAGGATTTTCCAACGCCGCCCTTGCCGCTTACAACGCCGATTACCTTTTTGACGCTGCTTTTCGGGTTAAGCTTTTCGTGCATATCACGGTCGCTGCAATTCGCACTGCAGCTGCCGCAGTCATGTGTACATTCTTCTGCCATTGGTATAAACACTCCTGTTTCTTTTCGGACTGTCGGTCCGTTTTATTATTTAAAGGCTGTGCCCTTAATATCGGTGCTTCAACGGTTCTTATTCTGCGCTTTCCGGCTCTTCCGGTTCTTCCTGCGCTTCGTCCTGAGCTTCATCCTGAGCTTCGGCTGCAGTTTCTTCAGTTATTCCGTTATCAGCCTGCGCCTTTGCATCAGCCTCCCCGTCGGTCAGCTCTGACTGCTCATCTGTTTCTTCTGCGCTGTCAGCGTCCTCTGCCTTTTCCTCTACGGATTCGTCTGATTCAGCCCGCTTGTCCTTTTTGTCGTCAGCATCAAGCTCGTAGCCTGAAAGGAAGGTATAGGGTATGCCGTAGCCCAGTGCAACACCTGCAAGCATTACCATTTCCGGGGTCTTTGTCAGGTCCAACGGGAACGGCAGTCCCTGTGCGGCACTTGCAAGAATAATATACAGCGCCGGCAGGTCAAGAAGAATAAGCGTAGCAACGGAAAAGCGCTTTACCTGGCGGCCGTCGCCGATTCTTGTTGCATAAAAGAGAAGTCCGCCGAATACAGCGCAAACCAGCGCTTTGAAAAGATGCTTCGGCATTTCACCGAGAGCCGTTGAATTGTCAATAAGCCCCAGAAAGAAGTATGAGCATATTACAAATGCAGTAATCATGAATGCCGAGAATATAAGTCCCGACACGTCCTTTTTCCTTTTCACTTTAGTATTCCCTCCGAAATATGAATTAATGCTTCAGCCTTGCTGCAAGGCAGTACCAGCCTCTTTCCTCGTACTGCGCAAAAACCTCCATGCTCTGCGGCAAAGCCGAAAGCACATCGTCAAGCCTTACATCGATAATGCCGCTCATGATATAGACTGTTTTGTCATTCATCAGCTTTTCAATATCCGAAGACAGCATTATTATAGCGTCGGCAACAATGTTTGCAGTTATTATGTCGTAGCTGCCGCTTGCCTTTTCGGCAAGATTGCCGTGAACGCCAACGTATTTATCGCTGACATTATTGAGCGCGGCATTTTCCTTCGACGCCTTTACTGCAAGCTCGTCAATATCAATACCGAGTGCGCTTTCCGCTCCGAGCAGCAGACCTGCAACAGCAAGTATTCCGCTGCCGCAGCCGACATCCAGCATCCTGTCCCCGGGGCGGACATATTTTTCGAGAGCCTCAAGGCACAGTCTTGTAGTTTCGTGAGTACCCGTTCCGAATGCAAGTCCCGGCTCAAGGTTCAGCACTATCCTGCCGTCCGGCTCGTAGTCGTCGCGCCACACCGGACGTATAAGCAGCTTCTCCCCTACCTTCATCGGGCAGAAATACTTTTTCCAGCTGACAAGGCAGCTTTCAACGTCGCAGCTGTCAGAGCCGATATCATACTCTATCCCCTCTGCGCTCAGTCTTTCCTTAAGAAAGGACACAGCCTCGGCGGGGTTCTGCTCCGGGCTTATATAGATGTGAATTTTTCCATGCTCGCGATCCTTTGCCAGAAGCTCCTCATCGATAAGATCGATATTAGCGATTTCGAGGACCTCCTGCTCAAGGCTGGAATAGTCCTCAGTATAAATGCCGTACGGTACGGTCATGTGTGCTATGCTTTCCGCCTGCGAAATATCCTTTGAGCTGACGGTAAGCACTATTTCAGTCCAGTCCATTATTCAGCATCAACCTTCTCTTTCCTCAGAGAAGCGAAGATCTCTTCCTTTTTCGGGAAACGGAGCTTATCCTCGTCGTCCTTCTCGCTGCAGGAATCACCTTCATCATCCTTTTTGCAGCAGCATTTTTTACCCTTCTTTTTTTCGAAGAGCTTCTTCGGCCTGCCCAGAAGGCTTTCCTCATCCCCTGAATTATTTACCATACCAAAATTGAGCAGGATACCGTTTTTCAGCGGAGAGAAAAGAATACCGGCAGCCGCACCGACTACGAAAGCTGCGATAACAGCAATAATCAGCGTGCTCTTCTTTATTACGGGAGCGCTCTTTACGACAACAGGAACTGCCTTCTCTGCAACCGTTTCGCTCTTTTTAAAGAAATCTCCGGCCTTCTGCAGAGCGTTCTGTCCCATTTCAGCTGCGCTGATACCCTTTTTCAGAGTAGACGCACCGCTGCCAAGAAGTTTCACGCCTGCCTTAACAGCAAATTTGCCAACCTTGAATGCTACACGAACCATACCCATCTGTAATTCCTCCTTGATAATCGGTTATTTTATTGGATCAATACGCATTTTCCTTGCAGAAAACACTATACTCTTATTATTATAATGCAAAACGAACGCAAAAACAATAGATTTTTTGTGAAATATTCATTATTCCCAATTCGCGGCTGTCGATGAGCTATGAATGTGTATTATAAACCAGCTGAATGTGCCCGCAGCTTTGCTGCAGGCTGGGTTTCTATCCGCATATTTTTCCGGATTACGCAATTCTATCTGTTCATTTATCATTATGATTTTGCTTCGTCTCGCCGGCGCTGTCGGGTGTGATATTGCAAAATAAATGGAGTTGTGATACAATATACTATGAATTGCTGTATGCATCCGCAAAGACCAAAAAAGGAAAGAGGACAAAAAATGGACTATGTTGTATCAGACAGAGTAAAAACCCTGAAGCCCTCGGCAATCAGGGAAATATTTAAATATGCAGCCGACCCGAGCGTGGTTTCGCTTTCTGCAGGAAACCCTGCTCCAGAGGCGTTCCCGGTGGACGCTGTACGCGAAATATCCGCACGTATACTTCAGGAAAACTCTATCGGCGCACTGCAGTACAGCGTAACGGAGGGCTATCCGCCGCTTCGCCGTGCTATATGGGATTATATGCAGAAAAAATATAACGTCGGCACCGACGCTGACGATATACTCATCACCTCCGGCGCTCAGCAGGTTATGGATCTGCTGACCAAATCAACCGTAAACGAGGGCGATACCGTTATCTGCGAGGCTCCGAGCTTTATCGGCTCTCTGAATACCTTCCGCAGCTATAACGCAAAGCTGTGCGGCATTCCGCTCGAAGAGGACGGAATGAATCTTGAAAGCCTTGAAAATGCTCTGAAAAACGAAAAGAATGTGCGCTTTATCTATATCATAGCGAATTTCCAGAACCCGTCGGGCGTTACGACAAGTCTTGAAAAGCGCCGCGCTATCTATGAGCTTGCAAAGAAATATAATACCATCATCCTTGAGGATAACCCCTACGGCGAGCTGCGCATAAGCGGCGAGGATATACCCTGCATCAAATCCTTTGATACGGACGGAATAGTCGTTTATGCAGGATCGTTTTCAAAGATACTGTCTCCGGGAATGCGCATAGGCTATGCAATTGCACCCAAGCCGGTTCTGCAGAAGATGGTAGTATGCAAGCAGGGCGAGGATGTACACACAAATTCGTGGGCGCAGATGGTAGCGCATACATTTATGACGGAATACGATTTCGAGGGTCACCTTGCGTCCCTGAGGGATATTTACCGCAAAAAAGCGGCATACTGTATGGAGCTGCTGGATAAATATCTTGTTCCGACCGGAGTAACATACCACAAAATCGAAGGCGGACTTTTCATCTGGTGCCGTCTACCTGAGAATGCAAAAATCAGCATGACCGAATTCTGCCGTATGGCAGTTCTGCGCAAGGTGTGCGTGGTGCCGGGAAATGCATTCCTGACAGACGAGACGGAGGAGTGCGACTGCTTCCGTATTAATTTCTCAACGCCCTCTGATGAGCAGCTTGAGAAGGGAATTAAATTATTAGGCGAGCTTGCCGGGGAGGTTTTATAAATGTCAGAGGAAATCAAAAACAGCGAAGCACAGGGCGCACAGCCCGAAAGAAAGAAACGTATATTCAGCGCGATACAGCCCAGCGGTACAATAACGCTTGGCAACTATGTCGGAGCACTGCGCAACTGGGTAAAGCTGCAGGATGACTATGACTGTATTTTCGCGGTTGCTGACCTGCATGCAATAACCGTTCGTCAGGATCCCAAGGCTTTCCGCAGAAATATTCTGGAGGCATATGCGCTTTTCCTTGCATGCGGCATAGATACGGAAAAAAGCATTTTCTTCCTGCAGAGCCATGTTCATACTCACGCAGAGCTTGCATGGCTGCTCAACTGCTATACACAGTTCGGTGAGCTTTCAAGAATGACGCAGTTCAAGGATAAATCCACAAAGCATGCTGATAATGTAAACGCCGGACTTTTCACATATCCGACGCTTATGGCTGCCGATATTCTTCTTTATCAGGCTGACCTGGTGCCGATTGGCGCAGACCAGAAGCAGCACCTTGAGCTTGCGAGAAATATTGCAGACCGTTTCAACGGCATCTACGGCAGAACCTTTACCGTTCCGGACGGATATATTCCGAAAGTCGGCGCACGCATCAAGTCTTTGCAGGATCCGACAAAGAAGATGTCCAAGTCAGACGAAAACGCAAATGCATGGGTAGCAATTCTCGATAAACCCGAAACCATAATGAAGAAGTTCAAGCGCGCCGTTACCGACAGCGAGGCCAAAGTCTGCGTCGGTGAGGGTAAGGACGGCATAAATAACCTCATCGGCATAATGAGCGCCGTTACAGGCAAAACCGACGAGCAGATCACAGCCGAATTCGAAGGCAAGGGCTATGGCGATTTCAAGGTTGCTGTTGCAGAGGCAGTTATCGAGGAGGTTCGCCCCATTCAGGAGCGCTTTGACAAGCTTATTGCAGACAAGGCGTATCTCGAGGAGCAGTACAGACGCAGCGCGGAGCTTGCAACAAAGATATCACAGCGCACATTGGACAAGGCTATGAAGAAGATAGGCTACGTTGCCAGGTAATGCAGATAGCGGAAACATTACAGTTCATAGAATGATCCAAAGGAGTAGCTATGAGTAATTTTGGAAGAACATTTTCCTGACACGATTATTACAGAAAAGCACCTGATGGTGTGGACATGGGAAATATAGAACGTGTTGGTAAAGCTGCTGTTTCAAATTTCAGAAGTTCTGCTGTTGTATTCTTTTGACAAACTGAGAAACAGGATCAATCCCCGGGAATGTTTTATCGTTTATGGTACGATTGTCAAAAAAGATATACAGATAAAACGTGTCAAATATGGAATGAATAAAAGATGTTACCGGTTGGATCTGATGACAGATGATTCGGAAATCATCGAAAGCGGAATTCTTGTTGAAGAAGTTAATGTTATTGACTGTAAAGATCATACGGAAAACGGTAACAACAGAGCGGCGCTTGTATGGCTAAATGCCGAATGTTCGTATATTGTACCGGCAGTTCAGGAGGTATGGAAATGATCGTCAGTTTTTTGTATCTTGCGGTATTTATTCTGACGGGTGTATATGAGGTCTGGCGCATAATTTCTCTTTTCGGTTCCATCTGGAGCTGCAATCAGGCGCTTTCAACCCTTGACCCCGGTACAGCGGCTTATTCTCAGCTTCAGGGAGTAATAACCGGCAGCACTGTCGAGCTTGTAATCGTTTTTGCGCTGCTTATACTTACGCTTATATGTATTTTCCGGTTCATATGGTATGCAATAATACAAAACGCCGCAATGATTCTTAAAACAAAAACCAGCGACGTTATAAAAACCACAAATAATAAATAAGAGGAGTGAGCAAAATGAAGGAAATCAGAATTACGTGGGCGGAGATCGTTCTGTTTCTTATCGGTGCGGCGGTGACAATCTACCGCATTGTAACGGATATCATCTCCTATACAGGAATGCAGATTATGCTTCTTGAATACGACCCTGGTACCGCTGCATATGAGGAAAGAGCCGCTTCACTGCCGTTTCCGCTGATTGACTGCGGAATATGTGCTTTCATTTTGCTGGCTTTGATAATTGTTATTCTTATCAAGCTTATCTATAAGGGCGGCAGTAAGGACAAGAAAGCAGTATCCCACGATCCGCTTATCAAAACAACAAACGCATCGGCTCCGGCCGGAAAGGGCTTCAGGGTTTCCAATCCCGACGGTACCGCTGCTACAATAGGAACATGCCCGGAATGCGGCGCAAGAATATACCGCCTGGACGGTTTTTCGAGAAACAGCGAAAAGTCTGATGCCGACGCGGATTCCGGAAGTCAGGAAACAAACGAGGAGGAAAAGGAATGAATAACCCCGAAAATGACAACCTGGTCTGGGAGGAACAGTACGAAAGCAAGCCCTATCTCTATCCCGGTCCCGATGGCATAATAACCGGCAGCCTGGCGCTGACGGCAGGAAAGACAACCATTCTGCCGCGCAATCCGGAAACGCTTTATACCAGCGACGGAAGGACGGTTAACGACTGGAAGCTTTCCCTTATCAGTGTCGACGGCAGAAGCATAATTGCCCAGCTTTCATATCATCAGGCGCTGGAATGTCTTGCCCCGTTCATTATTCAGCAGCGTGAGAACGCCGTTCTTGTGCGTGAGCTGGCTGAAAATGAAATGCGTATGCTTGCCGACAAGGAGGAAAACGACCCCCATGTTGAGCCTGTGGTTTTCACCAATATGTGCATGATATGCGACGGCGATAATATACTTGTACAGGACCGTCTTGAAAAAAGTTGGTACGGTATTACATTCCCCGGCGGTCATGTGCGTCCGGGGGAATCATTCGCAGCAGCCGTTATACGTGAGGTTTATGAGGAAACGGGTCTGACGATAGATAACGTGCGCCTGTGCGGAATGAAGCACTGGATACACCCCGAGCACAAGCGCAGATATATAGTCCTGCTCTATAAGACGGATACCTTCAGCGGCGAGCTGAAATCATCCGACGAGGGTGCCGTTTTGTGGATAGACAGACGTAATGTGGAGCAGTACGACCTTGCGGAGGGTTTCCGCGAAATACTGAGCATTTACGAAAACAGTGATGCGGACGAAATATACATGCATTTTGAGGACGACAGCTGGAAAACAGATTATCTCTGATCCGGCACATGACAATAATATAATAAGGAGAGATCAAGGTGAACGAGGTAATAAAAGCCATAAAGGAAAGACGCAGCGTCAGAAAATATAAGCCTGATCTGCTGCAGGATGAGGTTCTTGATGAGATAATCGACGCCGGTCTTTACGCTGCAAGCGGAAAGAATCATCAGGCTGCGCGCATTATCGTAATAACCGATAAACAGCTGCGCGACGAGCTGTCCGATCTCAACCGCAGAATCGGCGGCTGGGCACAGGGCTTCGATCCCTTCTACGGTGCACAGACTGTTCTGCTTGTAATTGCCGAAAAGGCATGGCCGACGCATGTTTATGACGGAAGCCTTGTGATGGGCGAGCTTATGCTTGCGGCATCATCTCTGGGAGTGGGAAGCTGCTGGATACACCGTGCAAAGGAAGAGCTTGAAACCGAAGAGGGAAAACGCCTGCTTGAAAGAGTCGGTCTTGCTCCGGATGAATGGGTTGGAATCGGCCACTGTATCCTCGGCTATCCTGAGAGCGAAATTCCGCAGGCTCCGCCGCGCGGCGAAAACAGGGTGAGCTATATCAGATAAGCGCAGCGGTCTGCTGCGAAAACTGCATAAATTAAGACTGCCGGGCTTCGTGCGAATATTCGCTGAGGCCTTTTGCAGTCGGGAGAGGGTGTGTGCTTGAAAAAGAAAAAGGAACCGAGAATTCGTGTGCTGATGGTAGTCAACCCACGCTCGGGAAGAAGAAAACCGTATTTTTCAGCAGGAAAGATAGCAGAATTATTTGCAAAAAGGAATATGGAAATCGGTGTGTATTTTACATCACTGAAATACAACGCTGACTATCTTGTCGCAGAGCACGGACACGAGGCTGATATCGTTGCATGCTGCGGCGGCGACGGTACGATAAGTGAAATCATCACCGGCATGATGCGCGACAACGTAAAAAAACCATTGGGCTACATTCCGGCAGGCACCACAAATGACCTTGCGCGAAGCCTTGATATGCAGACCGATCTTATGAAGGCGGCAAAGACCATTGTATACGGCAAGCCACGCCCGCTGGATGTAGGCAGCTTCAACGATGACTATTTTATATATATCGCGTCCTTCGGAGCTTTTACAGAGGTGTCATATGCAACTCCGCAGAAGGCGAAAAATATTTTCGGGCATATGGCATATCTGCTGAATGCCTTCCGCTTCATGAATAAAATCAGCAGCCATCACGTGCGCTTGAAATCCGATACTAAAAACGTAGAGGGAGATTATATCTTCGGCGCGGTAACGAATTCCAAATCCGTCGGCGGTGTGTTTAAATTCAGCGACGAAATGGTGGATTTCAACGACGGCAAATACGAGGTGCTGCTGATCAAGCGCCCTCAGAAAAAGATAGAGGTTCTTGGGATAATTCTGTCAATGCTGCGTCAGAATTACAACAACAGATATATAACCTTTTTTCATGCGTCCGAGGTCAATATAGAAACAGACGAGGAGCTTGACTGGGCGGTTGACGGCGAGTGCATACACAGCGGCAAAAACGTGCACATTAAAAATAATAAGCACGCGGTGAACATCATAATGAAAAAGACCCGTCACAAGCATGACAGGAAAAGGGCAAAGAGGATAGGCAAGCTGCTGCGAGAAAGCGAGAAGAAAGCGGCAGAGGAAAATGCAAAAGAACAGAAAGAGGATTCCTAATAATACAGATAAACAGAAACGTCGATGAATTAAATTCACCGACGTTTTACTTATATCAGGGATCAGTTTTCGATGTGACAAAGAATCAGTCTGCAAAGGTTTCAGCAAATGCATTATCGAGGTCAGCAATGATATCGTCGATATGCTCTGTGCCGATTGAAAGACGGATCGTGCTCTGGGTGATACCCTGATCCGCAAGCTCTTCATCAGTAAGCTGTGAATGTGTCGTCGTTGCCGGATGGATAACAAGCGATTTGACATCTGCAACGTTTGCAAGCAGAGAGAATATCTTCAGGCTGTCGATGAACTTGTGCGCTTCCTTAACGCCGCCTTCAATCTCAAATGTGAAGATGGAGCCGCCGCCGTTCGGGAAATAGCGTGTATAAAGCTCATGGTCGGGATGATCCGGAAGCGACGGATGGTTGACCTTTGTGACATGCTTGTTGGCAGCAAGGTAGGAAATGACCTTCTTGGTGTTTTCGGCATGTCTTTCAAGACGCAGGGAGAGGGTTTCTGTTCCCTGCAGGAGAAGGAATGCTGCAAACGGAGAGATAGCAGCGCCTTCGTCACGAAGAAGAATAGCACGGATATATGTCACAAATGCTGCAGGACCTGCAACATCGGCAAATGATGCGCCGTGATAGCTCGGGTTCGGAGCAGCTATGGGAGCGTATCTGCCGGAAGCCTTCCAGTCGAAGCTGCCGCCGTCTACGATAATGCCGCCGAGGGTTGTGCCGTGACCGCCTATGAACTTGGTTGCGGAATGAACAACGATATCTGCACCATGCTCAAGAGGACGGATGAGGAATGGAGTACCGAAGGTATTGTCCACTACTACCGGAATTCCGTGGCGGTGAGCAATCTCTGCAATGGCGTCGATATCCGGAATGTCGCTGTTCGGGTTGCCGAGTGTTTCAAGGTATACAGCCTTTGTGTTATCCTTGATCGCAGCCTCAACTGCAGCCAGGTCGTGAGCATCTACGAAGGTCGTTTCAATGCCGAACTGCGGCAGAGTGTGTGCAAGCAGATTGTAGCTGCCGCCGTAAATTGTCTTCTGGGCTACGATATGATCTCCTGCCTGTGCAAGAGCCTGTATGGTGTAGGTGATTGCTGCTGCGCCGGAAGCAACTGCAAGAGCTGCCGTGCCGCCTTCAAGAGCAGCTATTCTCTTTTCGAGGACATCCTGGGTGGAGTTTGTAAGTCTGCCGTAGATATTGCCTGCATCTCTCAGACCGAAGCGGTCTGCTGCATGCTGTGAATTACGGAATACGTACGAAGTTGTTGCATAGATCGGAACGGCTCTGGAATCTGTTGCCGGATCGGGGGTTTCCTGTCCTACGTGAAGCTGAAGTGTTTCAAATTTATAATTACTCATGATAATATCTCCTTTTCGGTAAATGAATTTTTTTATTAGTTGTAACGTTTTGTCGATAAGAAAAACCGGTATTACATTCGTCCGAATCGGAAATTATGGCGCAATGCCCTGAATATAAGTGACATTTTATGCGCCTCCTTTGCTGTTACTAAATACCTATGTGTTTGGTATGCATTGAGTATAGCATACATTTCCTACGAAGTCAATAGGTAATATAAAAATTTTTTTATTTTTTTAAACGCTGCATCCATAACAACAAAGAAGCCGATGAACACTGAATGGATCACCGGCTTTGATTATTACAGAAGTATAATACGTTCAGTCAGACAGCTTGACGAAAGCCATGTTATCTCTTAACGATTTTTGCCTGTACTTTATCAACAGCAACGCCGTATATACCTGCATATCCGTCATCATTCCTGTCGTTCCAGCCTTCGACATAGGGCAGATACCCGTTGCTTTTCACTGTACTCACACGGTACTGAACAGTATAGCCGTCCACACCGATAAGCTCCATCTGTACGCAGTCGATCTGACGGTTGAGCCTTGAAGCTCCGGCAAAGTCCTCCGTATCCGTTACCCACGGGAGCCAGCCGCCGCCGATCAGATGCACGCGGTATCTGATATGCCCCTTTGAAACCTTGCAGCGCAGACCGTAAACAGGCTTGTTTTCAAGTCCTGCATAGTCACTCAGGTTTTTTACATAGGGCAGCCAGCGGTCTTTTGCAAATACCTGATACCAGATATCCGGCGCCGTTTTTGTGCCGCCTGTTGACGAAGAGCTGCCCGTGGATGATCCGGTGCTGTCAGAAATACCGCCGTAGCAGTAATCGAGATCAATTTCACCCGGAATTCCGCGGATCGTTCCGCTGCGTCCCACCGCATACTGCCACAGCATGCACTTGCAGTACGGCTCGGAGCTTCCCCACTGTGCAAGCCAGATATTCACCTTACCGACAAGCTCAGCCTTGTAAAGATAGTTTTCCAGCCAGTTCGGATTGGTGTAAATACCGGAGCGGTAGCCTGCGCGCTCCATGGTTTCAATAAACGCCTTTGCTACATCGGTGCATGCCCTGCGCCCCGCAGCTGCACAGCTTTGCTCCTCCACATCGAGAAATACAGGCAGCTCGAAGCTTTTTCCGCGGATACATTCAAGACAGTATTTTGCCTCCTTCACAGCCTGCTCCTTTGTCTTTGCGTATGAATAATGATAAGCGCCGACCGGAATTCCGAGCTTTTTAAAGCCTGCATAGTTGCGCTCAAACTGGCTGTCCTTCTGGTTTTTCTCCCAGCCAAATGAGCTGCGTATTATCGCAAACTGCACCTGATTCTTATCTATTCTGTCAAAGTCGATCCGACCCTGGCAATATGATACATCTATTCCCTTTTTCATTTTATCTGCCTCCTTTCCGGGGCAAGTGCCCCGATTATGTTTATTATTCTTTCTATGGCAGCCTGTCAAGTTCCGGCAGTCCTGCCACACTTGTAAGCATACTGCACACTGCCGCAACTGCAGCAACGGACAGAATGCGCAGCCAGTCGATTTCATCTAGTGCGGCGCTCACGCTTACCGCCGCGACTGCAGCCTGTGCGAAGGTTTTCAGCGCGCGGATACCTGCAGCCTTCAGCCACATAATAAAGAATTCCTTTGTCATTTTAAGCTCCTTTCCCGTTCAAGATCGTCTATCCGATGGTTAGCGACCTTGATTTTTTCGTCCACAAGCTCGAATTTATCCTCAAGGCGAAATGTGCGCTCAACAATACTGTTGTGCTTTTCCACTTTGCGTTCAAGCTCCTTTATACGATATTCCGTCAGCTTGCTCGTCGCTACAATTCCGGCAAAAGTTCCTACAAGTGAACCTGCAAGAGAGATGAGCGCATTAATAATTGTCGGGTCCAACTCAATCCCCTCCAGTCACGACCGGGTTTATTCTGCCTTTGACTTCAACAGCCGAAGGCTGTACGGTCGTGCCTATGCTGAATATATTCGTGCCTGCAATAGCCGACAGAGCCGGAAGGGTGACGTAAGCGGAAGTGCCGTCTGCAAAATGCTCCTTCTGCTCCTCGTAGTCGATATAATCCGCTTCGGTTCCGACCATTCTGAGCGGTTCGGGGAGGTAGAGGTTGGTAGTTACGGGAGCGTGGTAAGGCTCATAAGGAAGAGCAGTGGAGCCACAATTTAACATTGTCGTGCTACTAATAGGTGTCGTTTTGCTGCTGAAAGATAAAATTCTGATAAATTTACAA
>ONAX01000086.1 GCA_900315875.1 uncultured Eubacteriales bacterium
AGATTTCTGTCATCCCTGTCAGATTCTTGCTGACCTTATGACGATACGTGAATTCAAAGGCAAGCTTAACGGCCTTAAAATGGCATTCATCGGTGACGGCAACAATATGATGAACTCTCTCATCGTCGGCGCTCTGAAAACAGGAATGTCAATTTCTGTAGCATGTCCCGAAGGCTACGAGCCTGACGCTCAGGTTCTTGACTTCGCAAAGGAATATGGCGATAAATTCTCAATGTTCCGTACTCCGAAGGAAGCTGTTGTAGATGCAGATGTTGTTATCACAGACGTATGGGCTTCCATGGGTCAGGAAGGCGAAGCTGAAAAGCGTAAAAAGGCCTTCGACGGATATCAGGTTAATGCAGAGCTTATGGCACTTGCAAAGCCCGACGCAATGGTACAGCATTGTCTGCCTGCACACCGCGGCGAAGAAATCACCGAGGATGTTTTTGAGGCACATGCAGAAGAGATTTTCGAAGAAGCTGAAAACAGACTCCATGCACAGAAGGCTGTAATGGTAAAATGTCTCAGCGATAAATAATGTATTAATATTAATAATCAAACAGCCGGTGAACTATTACTTCATCGGCTGTTCCATTTTTATAAGCTTGTCAGAAACGGAATAAAACCCTTTGCTTTGCGTCTTCCCTGAGGAAGAGGAACTCCGCTTATCAGTACCGTATCATGTCCTATCAGCTCTATGTTCTCCCAGCGTATGACGAGATCCTCATATCTGCCGAGAAGTCCGAAAAATTTCGGCTTTCCGTAGATTATAACTGATACCATATTCGCAGTTACGGTATCTATTTCCACATCATCAATGTACCCCAGACGACAGCCGTCCGCACTGTTAATTATCTCCTTGTGCCGAAGATCGGTAACTCTGCAGCTGCTCATAAATTCCCTCCCGAATTAATTACAAACGCACAGAAAACCCCGTGCATGGATGCTTCAATAGCATTTTATGCACGGGGCAGATTTTATGTTACATAGTATGGAAAACCATAATTACTTTATCATGTTCATAACCTGGACGCTTCTTGAAATAAAGCCCTTCAGTTCCTCAGCAGAAAGTCTGCGCTGACTGATAGCAGCAAGGTCATAAATATGACGGCAAACAATAATTCTGTTTTCCTCTTCCATATTTACAAGAGACTTGACAATTTCACTTGCGGTATTGATTATCAGTGTTTCCTGAGCCTTTTCTCCCGCCATTCCGAACATATCGCCGTATAGTTTATTCATATCGTTTATACGGCGCTGATATTCGTTGATCGTGATTATTGCAGGTGTATCCCCGGACTTAAGCGGCTGAGTCTTTATCTCAAGCTTTTCCATTCCAAGGGCTTCTCTGAATATTTCCTTCAGCTTTTCGTCGTTTTCTGCATTATCAGCATAGGTCTCCTCAGATTTCAGGGCTTCACCGACTTCTGAGTCAATTCTGACAAACTTGATATCGCTTTCCTTATATTCGAGGAAGGTAACAAAATGTGTATCAATATTATGCTCGAGAATAATAGCATCAAGTCCGTTATCCTCAAATATCTTGACATACTGAGCCTGAAGTGCAGAATCAGAAACATAATAAACCTTGTTTCCGTCAAGCTTCGGCAGCTCCGAAAATACCTTGTATTCTCCTCCGATTGATTTATAAAGAATGATATCCTTCATCCTGTCATAGAATTTCTCATCCTTTATGCAACCGAATTTAATGAATGGGGAGATGTCCTCCCAATAGCTTTCATAATCCTTACGCTCATTCTTGAATACAGAAACCAGCTTGTCTGCAACCTTTTTGGTAATGTGACGGCTGATCTTTGCAACCTCGGAATCATTCTGCAGGAATGACCGTGATACATTAAGCGGCAGATCGGGGCAGTCAATTACACCCTTGAGAAGCATAAGAAATTCCGGTACAACCTCTTTGATGTTATCGGCAATATAAACCTGATTTGAGAAGAGCTTTATTTCACCCGGCATAACCTGCAGCTTGTCAGTCTGCTTGGGAAAATATAGAATTCCTTTCAGATTAAAGGGATAATCAACATTCAGATGAATCCAGAAAAGAGGAAGGTTAATATCAGGGAATACCTCTCTGTAGAAATCCTCATATTCCTCTGTAGTACAGTCCTTAGGCGCTTTAAGCCAGAGGGGATTTGTAATATTGACGGGCTTTTCTTCAGGCTTTTCGCTGTCGTCCCCCTCAGTCTTCTTATCCTCCTGAACGCAGGTAAAATAAATCTCATACGGCATAAAACGGCAGTATTTTTTCAGTACCTCACGCAGACGGAAGCTTTCACAGAACTCCATACCATCCTCAGAAAAATGCATTATAACGGTTGTTCCGCGCTCTGTTTTTTCACCGTCAGAGATTTCGTATGTGTGAGATCCGTCGCTTTCCCAATGAACAGGTTTAGCATCTGTTTTGTAGGAAAGAGTATCTATCTCTACTGTGTCGGAAATCATGTAAGCTGAGTAGAAGCCAAGACCAAAATGACCGATAATACCTGCATCAGCATCAGTTTTGTCCTTATACTGCTCGATAAACTCAGCAGCTCCTGAAAATGCAACCTGAGTTATGTACTTTTCGACCTCTTCTTCTGTCATGCCGATACCGTTGTCGGTAACGCTGAGAGTTTTTGCCTCCTTGTCAAGGACGATATCAATCCTTGGCTTCCATTCTCCGCAGTCAGCTTCACCGATCGTGCACAGGCTTTGCAGCTTTTTCACAGCGTCGCAGCCATTTGCAACGATTTCCCTGAGGAAAATGTCCTTGTCAGAGTAAAGCCATTTTTTGATGATAGGGAAAAGGTTTTCCGAATCTACTCTGATCTGTCCTTCACGTTTCATTTTCTATTACCTCCAAATGATATATTTATGAAATCGAATACTCGGTTTCTGCGAAAATAATTATGCACCATTATCCTTCATCTGTTTTCTGGGTGCTTCTTTCAAGAAACTGCTGGTATGTCATCAATACCTGTCTCGGCTTCGAGCCTTCGTGAGGTCCGACAATTCCCATCTGTTCCATTTCATCAATCAGACGTCCTGCGCGTGCATAACCGACTCTGAAACGACGCTGAAGCATTGATGTAGATGCCTGACCGGCTTCAACTACACATCGGATTGCTTCTTCCATCATAGGATCAAGCTCACCGTCACTGTCGTCAACACTTCCCTTGCTGTTATCGGGAAGGGCATTTCTTTCAATTTCCTCGAGAACATCAGTATCATATTCAACAGCCTTGTTCTTCTTGATAAAATCTATAATTCCTTCTATTTCTCTGTCATCGACAAGACAGCCCTGTACACGTATCGGCTTGGTTGTGCCGATAGGGGAGAACAGCATATCGCCGCGTCCGACAAGCTTTTCAGCACCGCCCATGTCAAGAATTGTTCTTGAATCTATCTGTGATTTTACAGCAAATGCGATTCGGCTCGGAATATTCGCCTTGATAAGACCTGTAATTACATCAACGGATGGTCTTTGCGTTGCAATAACAAGATGCATACCCGCTGCACGAGCCATCTGAGCAAGACGGCATATTGATTCTTCAACCTCATTCGGAGCAGCCATCATAAGATCGGCAAGCTCATCTATGACGATAACAATCTGCGCCATTTTCTGCAGCTTTTTCGGCTCAGGTTCCGGACGGCTTTCGTTTTCAAGCTCGGAACGAGCCTGTGCAAGCATTTCGTCCTCTTCGTATGAGCGATCCTCATCCTCATTTTCAGCTTCAATCATATTTTCATCGATTTCAGCATTCTGCTTATCAACAAATCTGTTGTAGCTGTGCATGTCACGAACATTGTACTCAGCAAAGGTTTTATAACGATTGAGCATTTCGTTTACAGCCCAGCTCAGGGCACCTGCAGCTTTTCTCGGGTCAGTTACAACTGGCACAAGAAGATGGGGAATACCATTATATACACCAAGCTCAACCACCTTCGGGTCAATAAGCATAAGCTTGACCTCATCAGGACTGGATTTGTACAGCAGGCTTACAAGCATTGAATTGACGCAGACCGATTTACCTGAGCCTGTAGAACCAGCAATGAGAAGATGCGGCATTTTCCCGAGGTCTGCAAGAGTAATATTGCCGCTTATATCCTTTCCGAGTGCAACCGTAAGCTTGCTTTTGGCATTCTGGAATTCTCTTGATTCTACAAGACTTCGCATTTTAACTATGCTAACGTTTTTATTGGGAACTTCTATTCCGACAGCAGATTTTCCCGGAATAGGTGCTTCAATACGTACACCCGTTGCTGCAAGATTCATTGCGATATCGTCAGAAAGGTTAGTTATTTTGCTAATCTTTACGCCGGCTGCCGGCTGCAGCTCATATCTTGTAATTGCAGGACCACGGCTTATATTTACTATAGATGTCTGAACTCCGAAGCTTTTAAGTGTATCAACAAGCATAGTCGCACTGTGATTAAGCTCCATAGAAATATTAGCTTCCTGCTCTGCAGGCTGAGGCTCAAGCAGATTAAACGGCGGACGAATATATGAACCCACTACTATCTGTGATTCAGGAACCTCCAGCGGTTCAACAGGATCATTTTTATTTTTCTTTGATGGTTTCGGTGTATAAATCGACTGAATTTCTGTCATTTCACTTTCGGCCGGCTCAGGATGTACAGCTGTTGCCGCCGGAGCCGGCATAGAGCTCATTGCGCTGATATCAATGTCAATTCCTTCATTGTCATTTTCATCAACTTCCGGCACAACGGGTTCCGGTGCTTTTTCAACGACAGGATCAGGCTTAGGCTTTCTTTTTCTTGTAGGTTCCGGCTGAGGTACCGGTTCTGCATTCACTGCTGCAGACTGCTCCGGCTCATAGAATGAAGAACGCCGGAAACTGTTATAATCGGGATTTCCGTTTTTTTTCTTAGGAGAACGCTTTTCAATTTGCTCTTTTATGTACTTTTCTCGTTTTTCTTCATGCTCAGCCTCGTGCAGCTCCTGCTTTCTGCGGCGTACTTCATTTCTGATAATACGTTCGTCTTCTACATGCTGCTCAACACGTCTGACCGGTTTTTTAAGAGCTTTAAAAATATATACAATCAGCGTATCCGCAGCGAGGACAAGAACAAAGATAAATGTTACAAGAGTCAGTATTCCGGCACCGACAGAGCCTAAAAGTGATGCAGCTGGAATTCCGATTACCGCTCCGATAAAGCCGGTTCCGTGACCTTCGGCAGCAGCTTTAAAGCTGTCATGTACCATGGTAAAATAATTACCGTTTTCATCAGGAGTAAATCCAAAGGAATATACACAAGTCGAAAGGAGAAAAACAAGCAGAGGAAACATTATCAGCTTGTTATGGTAATCATCAGATGATTCGTCCCTTGCATTCTGATATGCTGCATAGAAAAGAATGAACGGAATAAAAAATCCGAACATGCCGAAAATACCCCTGTACAGCTTATGCAGATCGTTCCATAGAATTTCTCCGCTGATAAAATGAATCAGCAGAAGTACTACTCCGACAAGGAAACAGATTATTGCCTTTATAAGCCTGTTTCTCATAATCTCGCGCTGCTCGGCAGCCTTTGAGACACTGCTTTTCTTTTTTGGTGCAGTGGAGCTTTTTCTTTTATTTGAAGCAGCTGAACTTTTTTTGGTGCTGCTCTTTTTTGCAGAGGTTTTTGTACTCTTTTTTGCTGCCATTTGTTTCACTCCGGTATATGTAAATTATATATAAAATGAGTTATTCGGGCAGTCTTTGACTGCCCGATGATTTCAGAATATGAGGGGAGCTCCGGTAAATAGATTTGTTCCGGTTGCCAGTTCTATAATGCTGATTATTGTTACTATGAATCCTAAAATTGCTGTATAGAGAATAAATACATACATTCTGTCGGTTTTAAGCAGCCACTTAAAAAGCTTGATAGCAAAGAATCCGACAACTGCGGCAACAATCATTCCGATAATTACGGGAAGAAAATCAATGGTAACAGGTTTTCCGTCACCCGGGAAAAGAGCATCCTTACCTTCAAGCAAAGCAGCGGCAACTATAGCAGGTGTACCGAGAAGGAAAGAATAGTCAAGGGCAGCCTGCTTGTTGATGCCTCTGATTATACTTTCTTCTTCCCGCACCGCCCTTGCGAACAATACCCTTTTCCTTGTATGCCTGAGCAGTTTTTTTGTTTTTAAGGTCTCCGAGGAACAGCAGTGTACTTGTAATAAGCAAAGAAATACCAACAACAATAAAATAACCGCTCTTTGCGAACATATCTGCAAGATCCTTAAGCTTCATATCCGTTCCCGGAATCGGGATGAAAAGAAGAAAAAGGGGAACAAGACCGATTATAATCATAACGACCATATTTCTTTTAGCGTTCATTTCCTTCCACTTGAATTTGCCCGTGAAAATATCCTTAATCATAAGACCGAATTCACTGAGCAAACCGATGATAAGCTTGATATAAACGCCTATTACAGCAGCAAGTGTGCCAATGTGCAGCATAACGGAGAAGAAGAGATTGTCCTCCTGCATTCCGAAGAAATGCTGACATATATTCAGATGGCCGCTGCTCGAAACAGGAAGGAATTCTGTCAGTCCCTGAATGATGCCCTGAATAATTGCACTGAAAATACCCATTATGTAACCTCCTAAGTCCATGCGGCGAAATCATTAAATACTATTCCGCCGCTGCCGGAAAAAGACCTGTCAGGACTTTTCCGATTTCTTTTTTGTTCCTTTTGTTTTATTTCCACTCTTCCGGCTGTGATCAATAAGCGAAAACAAGGAATCGAATGCGTCACTGAGTGTGCCTATATTATCGATAAGTCCCTCATTTACTGCATCGTTACCGTCAAGAACAGTACCTATATCCATTACAAGCTCGTCCGTATTCATAGCAAGCTCATTGTAGCGTTCCGGGGTAATGTGCGAATGTGTTGTAACAAATGATGTTATTCTTCTTTGCATGCGCTGAAAGTATTCAAACGCCTGCGGAACGCCGAGCATCATTCCATTCATTCTTACGGGGTGTATCGTCATGGTAGCTGTTCTTGCAATAAAAGAACGCTTTGCAGCCACAGCGATCGGCACTCCGATCGAATGACCACCGCCGAGGACCAGCGAAACCACGGGTTTTTTCATTCCTGCAACAAGCTCTGCAATAGCAAGACCGGCTTCAACGTCGCCTCCGACGGTATTCAGAATAATCATAAGCCCGTCAATCATGCTATCCTGTTGGGCAGCAACAAGCTGTGGAATGATATGCTCATATTTTGTACTTTTAGTCTGTGGCGGCAGGATGATGTGACCCTCAATCTGTCCGATAATGGTCATTACCTGCACGGTATAACCTCCGCACACTGCAACGATAGCACCGTTTTCGCGCATGCTGTCATCACTGCTGCTCTGGATTTCGTCTCTGTTTTCCTCGCTGTTTTCGTTAATTCCCGAAACAGGGAATGCTTTTTTATTTTTGCTCAAAAATTATCGCCTCCATACAATAATTATTTGTATTTCGGCTTTGTCGCATACGCTACATTATAGCATTTTTTTGCTTATTCTTCAAGCCTTTTTATTACTTTTATTAGTTTTATTAGTTATGGTGGAATTGCATTATTTTTGTTGCGCTTTATTCCGATTTATGATAAAATATAGGCAAAGCATTGTCGAAAGGAATGGTTGTATGAAATTTGACGCTCAGGATTTTGAGCTTGTTGCAAAATACAGGCTTACCCCTACAATATATGATTTCAGACTGAAAAATGAAGAACTTGCTGCTATTACAGTACCCGGTCAGTTTGTTCATGTACTTGTTCCGGGAAAAACACTACGCAGACCGATTTCTGTCTGTGACGTAAACGGAGACAAAATACGCATAGTATTTGAAGTACGCGGAGAGGGTACCGAAATTCTTGCAGAAAGCAAAGTGGGGGACAGTATTAATATGATTGCTCCCCTGGGCAAAGGCTTTGATATTCCTGAAGATAAAAATATTGTACTTATCGGCGGCGGAATCGGTGTTCCTCCGATGCTTTACAGCGCACATGCTGCAATTGACAAGGGCTGCCGCTGTACTGTAATAAACGGCTTCCGCGACAGACATGCTGTCATTCTTTCACGTGATTTTACCGATCTCGGAGCTGAGCTTATCGAAACCACAGATGACGGCAGCTATGGAGTAAAGGGCTTTGTAACAACAGCGCTCGAAAAGGTCATTGAAAGCGCTGATCTAATCTGTGCCTGCGGACCTACTCCAATGCTGAAAAATGTTTCCGCTATGGCAGCTTTGCACAATGTTCAGTGCTTTGTTTCACTTGAACAGAGAATGGCATGCGGCGTCGGCGCTTGCCTCGGCTGTGCCGTAGGTATAAAGAAAGACAACGGTAGCGTTGTGTATAAACATGTTTGTAAAAACGGACCTGTTTTCAGTGCTGAGGAGGTGGCTTGGTAATGGCAGATCTTAGTGTAAATATAGCCGGTGTTGAATTCTCCAACCCGATAATTGCAGCGTCCGGTACAATAGGATTCGGACGTGAATACAGCGAAATGTATCCTCTGTCTGTATTTGGCGGCATTTCATGTAAAGGCACTACACTTGCCGAGCGCCCCGGAAATCCTCCGCCCCGTATTGCAGAAACTCCTATGGGCATGCTGAATGCTGTTGGTTTGCAGAATCCCGGCGTAGAGCATTTCATCAATGAGGAGCTTCCGTGGCTCAGGCAGCAGAATACAGTTGTTATTGCCAATGTTGCAGGCAGCACCGAGGAGGATTACTGTAAAATCGTAGAAATTCTTTCCGACAGCGACGTCGATATGATAGAGCTGAATATTTCGTGCCCGAATGTCAAAAAAGGCGGTGCTCAGTTCGGCACTTCTCCCGAATCAGTAGAAAAGATTACCTCTGCAGTACGCAGCCACTGCAAAAAACCACTTATCATCAAGCTTTCACCAAATGTTGCTGATATTGCTGAATGTGCCCGTGCAGCAGAATCAGCCGGAGCAGACAGTGTTTCGCTTATCAATACCCTTACCGGAATGCGAATTGACATCAACACAAGAAGACCCATAATCAAAAACGTTACCGGCGGAATGAGTGGACCGGCTGTGTTCCCGGTTGCCGTAAGAATGGTATATCAGGTTAAAAAAGCAGTTAAGATCCCTGTAATCGGTCTTGGCGGAATCAGCACATGGAAAGATGCTGTCGAGATGATGATTGCCGGTGCCGATGCTATTCAGATTGGAACCGTGCTGTTTACCGACCCGTATGCACCTATCAAGATAACTGAAGGTCTCCACGGTTGGCTTGATTCTCACGATATTGCAAGTGTCAGGGAACTGACCGCAACTGTCGAGGTGTAATATGGTCAAGCTGATAATTGTTCGCCACTGTCAGGCTCAGGGAAATCTTGAGCGTTTCTTTCAGGGTAAGATTGACACTGACATTACCCCGACCGGAAGAGCCCAGATCGGCGCTGTTTCGGAAATGCTTTGCGCTGAACCGATAGATGTAATATACACAACTCCCCTTCGTCGTGCTCAGATCACGGCGGAGGGAATAAATGTCTATCATAATGTCGATATTAAGATAGATGCAAGGCTTGCAGAAATAGATGCAGGTCTCTGGGAAGGACGATATCTCAAGGATATTGAGGTAGAATACCCCGAACAATTTGATAACTGGAGAAATCATCCCGATATCTTCGCTGCTCCTGGCGGCGAAACAATGAAGCAGGTATACGACAGAGTTAGCGCTGCAGTAAACGATATTATACTTGACAATGACGGAAAAACCGTATGTATCGTTTCCCACGGCTGCGCAATAAAAAATCTAATGTGTTACCTGCACGGATGGGATATTTCACGCATCGGTGAGCTTCCGATAGGCACGAATACATCTGTAAACGTTGTACGGGCTGAGGGCAGCAATTTTGAAATTATTATAGAGAACCACACCGATCATTTATCAACAATAGCATAACGGAGAATAATAATGATAATTTTATCAG
>ONAX01000034.1 GCA_900315875.1 uncultured Eubacteriales bacterium
CTCCGTTTCACTTCATTGGAGTATTTCTATTCGGAGTTTATTTTACCATGGTTTCTTCAATTCGGCATGGCGCGGGGTTATTGGGCGGATACGAAGGAAGCCGCAAAAGCCGCAAAAGAAAACAAATAATAAAATGTGGCTGTAGCATTGTAATAATGCATCATACCACATAATAAAACAAAAAGTCGATGAATGTTTAGTTCATCGACTTTTGTTTTGATGTTTTTTGGTTCACCACTTGCCGAGGGAATGAAGCACAGGAGATTTCGCACTCTGCGGAGTGCGATCAGGGGCTTTGCCCCATGGACCCCACCGCCTTTAAAAAGGCGGGCGAAACTCTTCTTTTGCGACAGCGCATTATTTGTTTTATCCGACCTTTACGTGGCAGACCTTTTTGAAACTTCCGTAGCTTATTGTTACGTCCGCCTGCCCTGCCTTAATGCCCCTGAAGGTCATTTCAAGGGTTTTTGTATTGATATGAGCAACCTCAAGAACGCTTGTATCGGAAATATCATATTCAATAGCCTTCTTGTCGGTTATTGCCTTTGCATCAATATTAAGCGAGAAGGTTTCCTTAACTCCGATCGATGCACTCTGGGGCGAAATTGTAAACAGATCAGCCGACGGAGTTTCCGCCTTTTCACCGTTTACGGTAACACTGCACACCTTTTCGATATCGCGCCAGCATATCTTTATCTTGGTCTTTCCGGGCGACAATGCACGGAATGTCATGCTAAGCGTCTTTTTGTCAATATAACATACATTGACAACGTTTTCATCGTCTATGAAATATTCAACCTCGTAAAGATTTTCTATTCCGACGGTCTTGATATCAAGCACAAAGGTTTCGTCCTTTTCCATTGTCACTTCGGCAGGTGTAATGGTTATTTCAGGTTCGCCGGAAGTGCTTTTCTGCTCACGCAGAACAACATTTACTGTTACGCCCTTCTTTGCAAGCATTCCCGCATCCGGAAACTGTGCTGCGACAACACCCTTTTTCAATGAATTATTGATATCATTATAAATGCCGAAGGTAAAGCCTGCCTTTGTAAGGGTAAGCTTGGCCGCTTCGTCGTCCAGACCGGTAAGATCAGGTATCTCGGCAAGTTCGTCGTTTGTGCATATCGTAAGTACTATGCATGAGCCTACCGGAGCCATCGTTCCTGCTGAAACGCTCTGGCTGAGAACCTCATCGGGCGCCTTGGTGCTGTCCGGTGCATATTCGTATTTAACAGAGAATCCGGCATCATGGAGCATTGAGGACGCCTTATCCTTTGACTGTCCTACTGTTTCCGGAACGCTTACCTTCTTTTTGCCGCCGCTGACGGTCAGGCCTACAGTCTCCCCGACATCTGCTGTTTCTCCGGATTTTGGATTCTGCGTAATTACAAGACCCGATGCCACAGTATCGCTGTCCTCATATGATATATCCGCTTTGAAGCCGTACATCTCAAGCAGGGCTATGGCCTTATCCTCGGCGAGAAGCTCTACGTCGGGCACTGCAGCGCTTTTGTTTGCAGTGGAAACAACTACCTTCACAGGCTCTGAGCTGTCCTGAACGGTTCCGGCTGCCGGCTCCTGACTAATAATCGTTCCGTCAGGAACACTGTCGTCATAAACCCTGTCAACAACCTCAACGGGAGATGCACAGTCGTAGCTGCCGCCGGCAACACTGCTGTATGGTTCACCGACAAGTTCCCCGGTTTCCACAGGCTCCTCAGTCTGCTCCGCCGACGGGTCAGGTCCTGCAGAAATAACAATATCAACACGCATTCCTGCCTTGACTTTTGTATAAGGGGTTATGCTCTGGCTGACAACGCAGCCTGCACTGACATCTGAGCTGTATTCCTTGAAGAGGGAATAATTCATTCCTATTCCTTCAAGAACAGAAACGCAGCTGTTGACGTCTATACCGAGGAAATTCGGCATATCGAATTCTCCGCTGTGGGAGCTGACGGTAACGCCGACTACCGTGTTTTCGTCAACAATCGTTCCTCGCGCAACACTTTGCGCCGTTATGAGGTTTTCGTCCCTGTAGTCATCAATTTCCTTACCCTCGATTTCGAGCATAAGGCTGACCTTTTTCAGCTCATCGGACGCATCCGACAGACTGTAATTGACAAGTCCCGGAACTACTGTTTTGCCCTCCATGGTATCATCGGTTTTGTTTGCGTTAAAAAGCATCGGGATAAAGATTATACCCGCAACAATTACTGCAACCGCCGCCGTAGGGATGGCAATCTTTGCCCAGATCGGTATTTTCTCGCCGCTCTTGGTTCTGAGCTGGACTCCCTTGCCGGATGACAGTTCCTTAATGAATGTATCCATATCCGGAGTACGGTATGTAGTATCAATAAAAGCTGCATTAATCAGAGCGTTCTCCTTACCCTGATCGAGCTTAACCTTGAATGCCGAGGGCTTTTTCATACTATCCTTGCCCTTAGCAGCATAAAAGCTTTTGCGGCTGCGGGGATCAGGAAGAGTAACACCGAGCATGCGCTGCATTATCATCGAAGCTGAGAAAACATCGTTTTCAGGGGATACCTCTATTGTATCAGTAGCCTCAAGCCGCTCCGGCGGATAGTACTTATCGCTTTCGCTGCTCTTGAAATCGTCTGCATTGTCGGTTACGTTATAGAAGATATTACTCAGATAGTCGCTCAGGACAAGCTTGTTTTCCTCTGTAACAAGAATATTATCCGGAGTGAAGCCGCCCACGATAAAGCCGCTGTCGTGAAGCTTGTCAAGAGAGCGCAGCACCGGCAGAAACATCTTTTCCACCGCAGGAATCTGCATAGCTCCCTTTTCGGTGATATACTGCGAAAGAGTCTTTCCCTCGGTATATTCCGTAATCACATAGGCGGTGTTGTTTTTTTCAAAGGCTTCATAAATCGTTGCAATATTATCAGGAAGATGCATTTCTGAGAGTATCTGAGCTTTTTTGAAAAGCACGGACATGTATCTATAAAATGCCTTTTCCTTGATTACAGAAAGCCGAACCTCGCCCACTGTCCTTGTACAGTAGCGTATCGGACAATATTCGTTTATTGTGACCTTTCTGTTCGTCAGTGCGTCCCATCCGATATATCGGATGAGCCAGCTGTCAATAGCCAGAGGCATTCCGACAATGAACCTGTCGGCAAGGATAGAACCCGGCTCAAGACAGCGCGAATCATTCGGCAATGTGCCTTCTTCAAAGCCGCATACAGGACAAATATTGAATTTGTCCTCATACTGCGACATGCATTTCATACAGAATTTCATATCAAACCCTCACGAGTGCGGGCTCAGCCGTATGCCGCATCGGGTGATATATACCGCTGAGCATAGTTCCTCTGGTTATTTTCATATTTTATCATATATTCCTCAAAGGTGAACCCGGACTGACCTACCATCCACTGATAATCTTCAGTATCAATATAGACAGGCTGTCCGTATTCCTTTGTTGCCTTGCTGACAAAGCTTTCATCAAATTCCGATTCCGTTTCCCACTGGATTATGACAAGCTTATCGTCCTTAAAATAGAAATCGACGGATTCTATATTATCCTCGTTGTTTTTCGGGCTGTCAAACGGGACCAGCAGAATTTCGTATTCATCGCCGAAAAGCGGATGACTCTTTGAAGTGAAAAGTGTTCCCCTTCCGATCTTGCTCTTAACTGTCTCCATGTTTTCTCCCATCATTGAAAGATCAGCCATAAGCAGCCCATCCTTGAAATAGAACAGCTCGGAAGCATCCGGAATCTTTACGGTATCAAAAATGGATGTTGAAGACTGCGGTTCTGAGGATTCAGACGCAGATGTCTGCGAACTTTCAGGTGCAGAGCTTTCAGCAGCACTTGACTGCTCAGCCGGGCTTTCAGCTGAAGACTCCGTTGACTGCTGCTCCGATGTCTGAGCGGATGATTCAGTAGAAGAGGTAAGTTGTGACGACTGCTGTGAAGAGTTTTCCGGAGCAGAGGATGTATTGTTATTACCGTTTCTGCTCATGCCGAAAATAACGGCTGCAGCAACACCTCCGCCAACAAGCAGAACGAGCAGTGCAGCTACTATTCCGATCAGAGCACCCTTGCTGCTTTTTTTCTTCTGCGGCGCAGGTGCGGCAGGCTTCGGCTGTGACGGCTGCGGTGCAGGAGCGACAGGCTTCGGCTGTGACGGCTGCGGTGCAGGAGCGACAGGCTTCGGCTGTGACGGCTGCGGTGCAGGAGCGACAGGCTTCGGCTGCGATGGCTGCTGTGCAGGTGCGGCAGGCTTCGGCTGTGCAGGCTTTTGTGAAATCGGCTCATCTACAAGATGCGGAACATATTCCGACAGTCTTGCGCCGTCACTGCCTCCACTGATACCTCCGGAAGACATTCCTACATTCGGTTCGACAGAAGAAGATTTAGGCGGCTGGGATGATACACCGATATCAATGCCTGGTACGGCGTCGAGCTCCTCCAGAAGCTCATCTATACTCTGGATTCTGTCCTCCGGACGAACGGCAAGTCCGTGACGAAGCACTTCTTCAAATGCAGGTTCAATGCTTATTCCAAGCTCCGAAGGCATTTTGAGGTCATCCTCGAAAACTCTGTCCGGAGCATCGGGCGGAATTTTTCCGGTGATGCATTTATACATTGTCGCGCAGATTGCGTATACATCCGTCCACGCACCCTGAGTGCCGTGGCGGCGGTACTGCTCCATCGGAGCGTAGCCGTGCTTCAGCATAACAGAAAGACTGCGCTCGTCTGCAAATTCCCTTGCAGCACCGAAATCGAGAAGCTTTACCTCCTCGTCCACAAGCATAATATTATCGGGACTGATATCCCTGTGTATAAGATTTTTTTCGTGTATCTTTTTCAGCGAATGAAAAACCGGCATCAGAAGACAAACAGTATTGTACGCCGAGATAGTGCCGACCTGATTCAGGTAGTTTTTCAGCGTTATACCGTCGAGATATTCCATTACGATATATACTGTGCGGTTTTCCTCGAAGAAATCGCGCACTGCAACGATTCCGGATTCATTGGTGAATTTTGCAAGCGTCCTTGCCTCACGCAGGAAGTTCTCGCGGCTTTTCGAGAACAGCTCCTTTGCGGTTTCGGTACTGATGCTCATTACCTCATCGGAAACGGTATTGTTTCTGTTTACCATGCCGTTCGGAAAGAATTCCTTTATCGCAACACGGAACTGCAGAAGGGTATCAAGACCGATATAGGTGATGCCGAAGCCGCCCTCTCCTATCACTCCGCCGACAAGATAGCGGCTGTTGAGCATAGAGCCGAGCTTCAGCGTATGCGGCAGCTGGCGGTATTCACTTATATCCTTGCCGCATGCGGAGCATTTCTGCTCGGAGTCCGGCATTTCATTCATACAAAAGGGACAATATTTCGTACAGATCACCTCCGGGTACGCTTTTTTCAGATAATTACCAAGAGAATTTATCACAGCACAGCGGAACGAAAACAAGCTCCGTTTCGCCTATTCTGATAATATCATATGGTTTAAGCTCGTTGAATGTAAGTACAAGCTCGCGGTTAACATATACAAAGGACTTTCCGCCTGCACTTTGCAGGAAGAATTTCTTATTGAGGGGATCATACACAATGGTAGCCTGTGCTCCCCTTGATATGCTTCTGTCATTGCGCAGATCGATATCAACCTTATTTTCGGGATCTGATCTGCCGATTGTATTTTTAGCATCCGTAAGGGTGAAAACCTTTCCCTTGCCGGACGAGTTTGTCATAGTAAGCCATCCGAGAACAAGATCGTCGCCTATCTCGTCAAATATAATCTGGGTCGCGCCCTCATCTCTTGCTCCGGCCCTGCTTTTTGCATCGTCAAGGTTTCCGGTAAAGCGAGCTTCGTTGATCTCCTGTGTGAGAGTAGGTGCCTTTGCAGGCTCGGGTCTGACCTCGGGCGTAGGCTGAGGTACGGGAGCAGGCTCGGATCTGACCTCCGGCGTCGTCTGAGGTACGGGAGCAGGCTCGGGGTTGACCTTCGGTGCCGGCTGAGGTACGTGAGCGGGCTCCGGTTTTACCTCCGGTGCTGCTGCAGTTTCCGGTCGTCTTGCGCCGCACTGATAGCAGAATTTTCCGGTGTTTTCAGTACCGCACTGGCATTTCCATGTGTTGCCTTCGGTCTTTGCCTTCACCGGTTCAGGCTTCGGCTTGCCGCAAAGCGAGCAGAAGCGTCCTGTATTCTTTCCGCCGCATGAGCATGTCCATCCATCAGCAGATGCAGGCTCAGGTTTTACCTCCGGCGCCGGCTGAGGGACAGGTGCGGGCTTCGGCGGCTGCGGTGCCGGCTGGGGTGCAGCCTGAGGTGCCGGCTGGGGTGCCGGTGCTGTCTGCGGCTTTGGCTCCTTCTGAGGTACGGGGGCCGGTTCAAAAACAGGCTTCGGCGCAGGTGCAGGCTCGGATGAAGCCGAGCAGTGCGGACATTTGTCATATTTATCGCCGTCATAATAATGCGAATTAGGGCAGCGCTTCAGTTTCATAGTACTTCCTCCGTTTTTGTGAGATCTATAAGGGCAAACGTTGTATTATCAAGCGGAAAATCGCACTCCATTACGCTTTTCATCAGTGAATCTGCGATTATATCCGGCTTGTCGTCTGCTGATATTATATCATATACGGTACCTTCCGTCAACGATTTGTAAAGTCCGTCGGTTGCAAGCAGAAGCTTGTCACCTTCGCGCAGACTTATCGGCTGCATACTGACATCAACAATGTCAACGCCGCCCATGCCGATAAAGCTTGCAAGACATTCACCGCGCGAAAGCTCCTTATTGTATGTTTCTTTATCGATAATACCCTTTCTGAGCCGCAGATCGAGTACATACCGGTAATTGTGATCCGTCGTTATCTGACGCAGACGGTTATCCCTGAGAATATACATCCTGCTGTCGCCTATCGAAAGCCAGTACAGCGACATTCCCGTAATGAAAGCGCACACTGCGGTTGTTCCGCAGTTATTGCCGTAGGTCTTGTAAACCTCAGCATCAACAGCCTCTGCGGCACTGATTATGAATTTCGGAAAATCAGAACCGTCAAAGCCGGAAAAGCGCTCTATAAAACGCTGCACTGCAAGTCGCGATGACGCTCCTCCGTCGCTGCGAGAACCTATGCCGTCGCATACGGTCACAAACAGTCCGCAGTCCGTTCTGCACTGATCAGCGCAGTCCTCCTGCACGCTTCTCGTACCTATAAATGAGCGAATTTCACACTGCACTGACCTCACTCCCTAACTCTTACAGCAATAGCTGTATAATTATCCATCGACCTGCCGCGGCTGTTTTCTGCACAAAGGCTGCTCATCTGACGAAGCCACTCTGCGGCGCTGTCTGTTTTCATAAGAAGTGAGCACATCTGCTCGTCTTCCACAGGCTCCCAGAAACCGTCAGAGCACAGCAGGAAGGCATCCCCCACCTCGGCTTCAAAACGGGAAATCTCGCATTTTATCTCTTCCTTATCGTCGCCGAGGGCACGTATAAGCTTATTCCTGTCGGGATGGCGCCTGATATCCTTTTCTTCTATATCACCCATTATGGCAAGCATCTGGGGTATGCTGTGATCCCTCGTATGAAAGCGCACCGAGCCGTCCCGGAAATGGTACAGCCGGGAATCGCCTGCATGCAGACAAACACAACTGCTGCCGTCGGCTGCAAGAACCACGGCAGTAGTTTTCATCTTATTGACCGCTCCGAGCCTTGACTGCTCATTTCTGAGAGCAGTCTGAGCATTTGCAATCGCGGCTGCGGCAAATTCATCGTTTGATTTACAGCTTCTGAAAAAATCCTTCAGCTGCTTTACAACAAAACGGGAAGCCCTGTCCCCCATGCCATGTCCGCCGAGACCGTCGCAGAGAATATAACAGCTCCTGCTGCCGGTCTTTACAACATCAGCATAGTCTTCATTGACTGGCCGTGTGCCGGGGGAAGTAAAGATGCTGTGTTCAAGCTTCATTATTCAGCACCACACATTATTCTGTCTTTTCCGGATTCCTGTTAAGGTCCTCGAGTGATTTATCGCAATCCCGTACAACCTCACGACAGTCCTCAAGGGTATTGCACATGGTGGAAAGAATATCAGAAATGCCCTTGATATTCGTTCTTACAACCTTTGCGTCATCCAGGAATGCATCCGCTCCCTGTCCCTTCCAGTTATCTCCGAGCTTCTTTACGATCTCATCGTAAAATGTCACGATCTCGTCGTATCTTCTGATAAAGTTATCCTTCTGCTCGATACACCTGTCAAAAACACGGGTATCTATGCATACATATTCGCTGTTTGCAGCGCTTGAACTGCCTGAGGAATAGCTGCCGCCAGAGGTCGCACCGCTTGTCACGGCACTGCCGCCGGTGCTCTGGCTCGTCGTGCTTGAAGCAGTTGCCGAGGATGAGGGAGCTTCAGTTGATGATACCGGCGAAGATGTATAAGAAGGTGTTGCGGAATATGACGGGGTCGACGTAGAGCCCGATGATGATGATGTGCCTATTGAATCCTTAGCTGTAGAAGCACCGGACGCAGCCTCCGATCTTGGCTGAACACTGTCTGAATAAACAGATCCTTCGCTATTGTTAGGGGCATTTTTCAGATTATCTCTGGTCGTAACCCTTGACCCGGTACCCACACCATACAGTTTTTGCATAATGGTTTTCATCTTAGGCCAGGAAGTTACTTTTTCTTTTGTAGCCGAGTCCATAGTTTTTACAAAAATGGCTTCACTTCTTCTGAAAGGCGATGATACCCGTCTCATTTTATCAAGATAATTAGGCATACTATATCCTCCTTATACCTTAATGACTTTTATTTTTTTAAGCTCGTCGGATTCGATATCGTAATAATATCCGTCACCGATTTCACAACGTGCGTATTCACTTTTCAGCTCCTTCGGATCCATTTCTCCGAATACGGAGCGGCTGCCGCGGTCGCTGACGAATTCTGCGATATTATCCAGCAGGAATGCCGCGGAAATGCTGTTATTCAGCGAGGATTCCGTATCCCTGTCGTTATTGCCGATCTTTCTCATATCGGAATAAATGAACCAGTATTGTTTTTCCTCAGCGGTTGCAACCATCTTCGGGAAAACATTCTTCAGAAGCTGAGCACCTGCTGCCTGGAAAAGCAGCTTGTTCTGCATGACAAAGACTGTACCGGGGTTATCCCTTTCGATAAAATTCTTGTTCAGAACTCCTCGTTCCATCTTTGCCGAATAACCGTTTTTATCAAGGAAATCTATAAATTCATCGAGCGAGGTTATATAGCTGCAATTATGTTTATCCTCCTCATAGACCTCCTCAAGAGCGCATCTGCCGTCGTCAAAGAATACAAACCTGAAATCCGGATGGCTCTTTTTTATCGAGCGCACCAGAAGCCGCAGCAGATTTGTTTTACCAAATTTCTTCTTACCGTAAATTGCAATCGCATGCACGTCATGCATATTTACCGAAACCGGCTTATGCTCGTAATAATCAAGTCCGACAACCGGGCAGTCGGGATCTACATCCTCCTCGAAGCTGCCTGAAAGATAATCGAAGAAATTATCCTCTGTCAGGTCGCCGTCAAATGCTGTCAGCTTGTCCGTTTTTGTAGGAATGGTTTTCAGGAAATCGCGGAACGCCGGAAGCTCATTCTGCTCATCGCGAAACGGCAGGAATAGCTGTATTTCACGCGGTTTTCCGCCGATAATCGTAACACCTCTGCCGGGACAGCTCATCGGTGCGCTGACGCGCTGACCAAAAATATCGATATATTTATCCGCAGAGCCTTCCAGTGCAAAACGTCTGTCGAAGCTGCCGAGCATTCTTGTTACGCCGCCTGTCAGGTCCGAACCGGTAAAGATGAGCGAAAGTCCCTTTGAAAGACCCTCTCTGCACAGCTTTGTCAGAGTTTCATGATACGGCTCATAGCGTTCATCGGCAAGGAAGGAATTCACATTGTCGATAATGAGCATCAGATGAGCCGGGCGAACCTCTTCATTACTGTAGAAAACATCAATGAACTGACGTGAAGCAAGAAGCTTGACATTCTTTTCAAGCTTATCCTCCACCATACGGAAAACACGCCTGATATTTTCTTCGTTTGAATTGTCGAAGCATGCCGAAACACAGCTCAGGTCCCTGTACTGACCGAGGTTTCCGCCGAAATCGAGAATATAGATATCCCTTTCCTGCGAGGTATCCATCTCCTGATGCATTCGCACGAGAAGAGTTTTGATAAAGGTCGTTTTTCCGCTCATATGACCGCCTATGACGATCATATTGCTCATTGACGGATCAACATACAGAACCGGCTGGGTCTGGTTGTCGAGGTCGTCGTATATACCCATTGCAAGCTGGTTCATTCCTTCACCTCCCGCATCAGTCCGAAGCTGCCGTCCTTTTCCTCGTAAATCTTGCCGTCCTCATAAACGATCTTTCCGGGAAGCGGCTTTTCAAATATGATATGAACCTTGGGATATTTCGTCCTGTTTCTGTTATAGTAGGTCTTGATAGTACCGACAACCGCATTAAGCTGGGTTTCAAGCTTACCCTGAGCTTCAAGCTCCTTTTTGCGGCGGATAGCGTCGATATTGTCCTTTTCTGAGCGATAGAATTTTGTGTAATGTCCCGTTTTGGACGCTTCGATTATTTCCATAGGAAGCTCGAAGTTTTCCTCCGCAACCGCACCTGCGTAACCTGACTGGAAATACTCGAATTTTGAGCCTGTACCGACAAGCAGATATGCTCGTCCGTGGCCGGGCATGGTCGGGCTTGCAGCAAGGTCGTTGCCTATCATTTCCTTTGAAGCCTGTCTTGTGGCAACCTTAAGGCAAAGGCGGGATTTTGAATTGACGCGGATATCGTCTGTGATAGCACCTTCGATATTCTGTGAAATCAGGATAATATGGAAACCAAGGCTTCTTCCAACGCGGGCGATTGTTGTTATTTCACCGATGAAGTCAACGTCGTCGCTTTCGTTTGAAAAACGCTTCAGCTCGGTAAACTCATCGACTACAAGCACAAGGTGTGCAAGGCAGTCGTCGCGCGCCTGCTTGCGGATCGCGTTTTCCTCAGCTTCATTCAGCGAAGGCTTATCCTCGCCCCTGAGGCGGTTATTGATCTTTTTGATATGAGAATCAATATTCCTGCATGCGGCAATATACTGGTTTATGCTGTCAACATGCATTGAATTGAACAGAATCTTGCGGCGCTTGATTTCAGACCGAAGTGAATCAAGGAAGCGCTTGAGCATATATTCGGCGCCGGTGCCGTTTTCGTCGCCGTCAACGTCGGTAACTGAGCCAACAACATGAGGCAGTGTACCGATACGCTTGATAAAGCCGCCGCCCTTCATATCCACGAGCATCATATTGACCTCATCCGGGCGGAAATACAGGCAAAGTCCGAGAAGATATGTAATGATGGTTTCTGATTTACCCGAGCCGGTAGTACCTGCAACAAGCATATGAGGTCCGTCGGCATCCTCGTGCAGGTCGAGGAAGGTAAGTCCGTTTTCAGTTTTTCCGATCGGAACAGAAAGCGTTTCAATTACGTTTATGCGCTGCTCTGCATCCCAGAGCTGCTCGAGGTTAATGTTATTCTTATTGAAGCCGTAAAGCTCAAAAAGGCTGACGGCTGAGGGAACCTTTCCGTTCTGGGATATCTTTGAATAGCAGATGGAAGAAAGTATTTTCGAGGTATTGTATATCTTTGCATTCCACTCGGGGGAAACATTGAAATTGAATTCGCATTTCTGTCTTTCGTCCTCGTGGGGAATGATCTCCGCGGTATGGTCACCCGTGAACTGGATCACACTGTTGCAGTATGCAGGCAGGTGCTCGCGATAGAGCTTCGGGAAAATAAAGGTGATCCCGAGTGGGTTTTCATATGCCTTGCCCGGTTCAGGAAGCTCCGGAAGATACTGAGCAAAGGCATGCTCCTTCAATCCGTATTCATGATATACAATGAAAACAATGTGAGGGAATCTCTCGCCCTGAGCGGAAGCGCGTTCGCCCATTACGCTCAGCATTGAACTGAATACCATTCCGGCATTGTTTTCGTCAAATACGAACTGGGAACGGTCCGAAAACAGATCGCGGAAATGCGGCATGAATTTGTAATTGCTGATTTTGCTTTCGATAACGTCCATATCATCCGTCGGTTCGAACAGTATGATGAACTGCAGATCATCCGGAGAATGGTAGAAGCAAAGGTCAAATATCATGCGCTGCAGAAGTCTTTCGGAAAATACCTTATTGGGTGCAACTATACCCAGCGCTCCGCAGTTTCTGAGCGAATACAGCATAGGAGCGCGCTTCATATACTTGTATTTTTCCGCTATAAAGCCCGGAAGATTAGTAAGGTAATATGTTTCGTCGTCCTGATTGTCATATTCCTTGTCATCCGAGATATAAAGCTTAACCTTATCGAATTTAATCTTGAAGCCCTCGGAGGAGAAAATAACGTCCCTCTTGCTTCCCTTTATTTCAAATTTATTTTCAACCGTGTCGGAATTTCCGAGCCGCACGGTAAGGTAGTCGTGGTCATTTTTGGTGCGGCTGAAGATTGAGCCGCATACACCGTAAACGCTCTTTTCGGGATGATTTTCATCAAACAGCTCGTTTACGTCCGGATACATTTCATCAAGCTTTGCGCAGTCGGCATTTTGTCTTTCAATAATACGCTGTACGGTTTTGTCTATGTATTTTTCGTATTCGCTGCGCCATTTATCAAGGTCCTTCTTATACTTTTTGTCCTGCCTTATCCAGTTTATGACCGAGGTCACTACTGTAACAAGGCTCATTACGGCGCTGAGAAGCACCATTGTTATTCCGTCCGCTCCGCCCGAAGAAAGGCTGCGCGTCAGTATCGTAATAGAAATTGTGATGATGGTAGGCAGAAGCATGAAGAACAGATTCTGCTCCGGCTTCTGCGGCGGATTTGACGGGGGAATGATCTCCACCGGGGTATCGTCAAAGCCTGAAAGCTGTCTTGTGCTGATATTATAATCGGGGAAGGATATCCCCTCATCCCCTCCCGTTGCCGGGTTAAATGCAGGGATAATTGCCGAGGTATTGATCTCGTAAGAACGATAGGTTTCCGTCGGATCAAAAACAATTCTCGTCGATGATATGAAGCCTGCTTCGACAAGAGTCTTTTTCATGTCAGATTCCCTGACAGCAACACGAACGCCGTCGATTTTTTCTCCGGTGCATGTATCATTATATGATGTCAGTGTAACCTTCCTGTACAGTCCGGTACTGTCGCATGAGGAAATGCACTGCGTGAACAACTCCCGACAGCGCGAATAGAACGGATCGTCGCCTTTTTTCGCAAGACCGTATTTAATTCCGTCGATCAGCTGATTAAGAGTGAGATCCCGTAAAACTATCAGCTCAAAAACCAGACTTTTATTATTGACCATCGGGTCAATAAACTGAACTCCTATCAGAAGCTTGTTGCTTTCCATAAACTCACCCTTTCAAAGCTTTAAACAGTTGCAGCGGCGAAACTAATCCGACTCGCTGCAACTGTATTATTTTAACCAATCAGAGCTCCGCTCCGACGCTTGCAAGAATATCCTCGATATAGGACGAAAAATCAGGTTTTTCGGGCATTTCGGGGTATTCTATTTCTGCACTTGCTTCGGGGAACTCGGGACAAACAATCTTTTCGCCGAATTTTGCCTCGTCTATGCTGACTGTCGGCTTTGACAGCGACGGTGCCGGAATATCGAAAGCATCCGTGTCAGGTTTTCTGTCAGGCATTTCTGTCACCCTTACGGCTTCAAGCTGAACAGGTACTGACTTTGAGAACAGCTGCTCTTTCACATTTGTTTCAAAGCTGCCGACGGAAATCTGCGGTTTTTCTATATCCGCAGCAATATTGCCGGGGGCTGTTATCTTTGTCTCAGGAACGCTGACGCTGACTTTATCAGTCTGCACGCTGACCTTCTCAAACGCGGCAGGTGCACCCTGCGGCATCGAAACTGAAACCTTGACGGGAGACGGTGCCTCAAACTCTGACACAAAGCCTGCGCTGACTGCTGCATCCGGTACATTTCCTGCAGCGCCCTTCACAGCCTGCACGTCAACAAGGCTGCCCTCTACGGATTTGCATTCAACATTGATCTCCTGCACATCGGACCCGAATGACAGCTCTGATTTCTGAACGGTCAGCTCCGGTGCAGTAAAATCAAATTCAGGCGTTTTATATTCCCTTCTGAGAAATTCGGCATTAGGATCGTTACGGAGCTGCGAAACTTCATTTCTGAAATTCAGCAGAACATCGGTCATTTCATATTCAAATAATTCCTTTGCCTTGTCGAGGCTGCTCATTTCCTGCTCTGTTTCCGCAGTCTGAACGCCGGACATAGCCTGCTCATTATTTTCCATAAGCTTCACCCGCAAACAATCTCAAAATATGTTTCATCAAAGCTCAGACGGGATATTGTCGGCGATCTGCTGATCTGCCTTTTCCATCTGATCTGCATTTGCCTTGAGCAGCTCGCTGAGCGCATTTACAACGCCGGGTACAGTTGTGCCTGTATACTCATTAACGGCAACGCTGATAAACTGTGACAGTTTTTCCTTACTTGAGCCCTCCCAGTCCTTTGTTGCATCTGCAAATTCTGACTGGAATTTATCGGAAGCTGCCTTATATCTCTGTGAAATATCCTCTACTTTTGCTGCTGCGCTGCGCATCTGATCAAACTTATAAACTATATCTGCCATAATTATTATCTCCTTTAATTACAGATTATTTTTCAAAGTCACTGATTACTGACCCGGATTTCTGTTAGCATCTCCGAGCTGAGGATCAACTGTATTGAGCAGCTGCTCCTGAATTGTATCGAGCATGCTGTTAACGCCGCCTGTTACTGAATTCAGGTTGTCAACAAGTACCGGAGTAGCCTTTGTTGTAAAGAAATCATTGAAGCCTTCGGATGCGTCGCCCATAAAGCCGTCAGCACGAAGCTCGTTAATGATCTGGCGCAGCTCTTCATAGAGTGCGGTAGTAGTGTCGGAATAAGTTTTTACACTTTCCTTTGCGTTTACGATTATTGCGCTTGAAAGAATGGATGCCATAGTATAATTTCCCCTCTCAAAAATATTTTTTGTTTATCTGAGCCGCCGGTCTATCCGGCAGCATGACTTCATTCTGTGTTCATCGCATTGACAACTTCTCTGTATTCGTTGAAGACAGATTCGTACATTGTCTTTGCGGTTTTAAGGTTTTCGGATATGTGGGTTACAACAATTCTCTGCTGCTTAAGAGGCTCGAGCAGTGTGCTTTCGCATGATTTAACGAATTTATGACCGGCAGGAGTATCAAACCCCGTTTTAAGATCATTCAGCATTTCATTTATGTCCTTCATAAGGCTGTCGATCTTGCCGGAAAGCTCGTCGAATTCATTTGCAGCAGTAGTGAATGCTTCTTCCTCGATAACAATGTTCGTTTTAAAATCATGCAATTCACTGAACAGGTTTGCCATCTGAACACACCCCCGTTATTAAGCCTTTTCCAGCTCTGCACGGCAGTCCTGAATGTACTTCATGAGCGACTCCCTGTCGGAATCAGCCATAAGCTCTGCAAGCTCCTCAGCCTTGGAGTACTTGCCCTGTTCTGCGTACATTCTTGTACGGAACACCAGTGCATATGCGGAATTTTCGTTTGCCTTGAGCATTTCGCCGCGGAAGAAGGCGATTTCCTCGGCATATTTCCTTTCAGCCTCCTCCTTTGTAAAGCCCTGACCCTTCTTTGAAAGCTGCATCATTGCAAATGCCTCTGAATAACGTCCGAAGAATGAATAATAAACGTTATCGGGAGTATCCTTGATTCTGCGTGCATATTCAATGGTCTTTTCGTAATCCTCCTTGCTTGCATAGCAGGTAAGCAGCAGGAAATTAACTCTCGCCCTGAATTCAGCCTGTCTTGCAGCCTCGGCAGCGGCGTCTTCCTCGCTGAGCTTTTCAAAATCAATGCCCTTGAGCTGAGGAACAGTGAAGCCGTCCTCGCTGTCGAACAAGCCTTCCGGATAATCTCTGACCGGCTGGCCGTTTTCGTCGAAGTTTACAGGTGCATTCTCGCCGATATCCTCGCTAATCTCGCCGGAAGCGATTCTTGCCTCCATACTTGCAATATCCTGAGACATCATAGCGTCTATTTCAGCAGGATCCACCGGAGCGTCAACCGGTGCAGCAGCAGGCTCTGCCGGAGTTTCCTCGGGAGCTTCGGTGAGAACCTTCATAAGCTCGATTGCTTCGTCAACCTTACCCATCGAGATACACAGCTCGCCGAGAGTGAGCACCAGCTCGTTTTTCTCGTCAGCAGATCCGTATTCACTGAGGATAAGCTCATTCATAAGCTCATATGCCTTGTCGTTGAAATCACCGGGATCTACCGAAGAACCTGCAGCGGATACATACCAGTTCGCACGGGAAAGATCAACCGCATATTTTTCGGTTTCGTTAGTAACTGCGAATTTCATTGCATCATCAAGCACCTTGCTTGCCTTTTCAAAGCTGTTGGTAGCCATGAGAAGGTTAAAGTAAATGATGTAGCAGCGCAGCTCTGACGGTGCAAGATTCAGCCAGCGGAGAGTATATTTTATTGCATTGTCAAAATCCTCGAGCTGAATGTAAATATTTACCTTATCGGCAATAAGCTCAGTATCAAGAGCAGCCTCACCGGTAGTATCTGCATCCTCATATTTCTGGTAATTGATGAGTGCTGATTTGTAATCCTGCTTGATGGTACACATAAGAGCAAGCTGATAGTAAATTCTTGCCTTTACGTCATCTGAACATTCGAGCATTTCCGCAGCTGTGTAATTCTCAATCGCCTTGGGAATATCGCCCGAGAAGAAATATGCATTTGCAAGGTTGAAAACGTTATCGCCGTTTTCAGGGTTAGCATCAACCGCACGCTGGAAATATGTGAACGCATCCTCAAATTTTCCGAGCGTAACAAGAGCCGTACCTGCCTTGGAAAGGGCATATTCATCGTTAGGTGCCTCTGCGAGAGCCTTGTCATACCAGATTCTGGCATTTTCGTAGTTTTCGTTTGCAAACGCCAGGTCAGCATTTGAAACCGCTTCTTTATAGATTTCAATATCCAAATTTATCCACCTCTCTGTATTTGTATTGTTTATTTATCAAGCCGGATGATATTATCAATAACATACTCCGGCGCTAAGGCATTGTTCGTATGATCCTCCCGTAAAATAGGAGAAGTGCCTTTGAATCCTGTCTCTTGTCATAAGACTTGCACGGTTCAGCTCGTTATCCGAAAGTCTTTTTCCGATATCGTTGGAAATACTTTGTTTCAGGTAATCGATCCTCCTGGGATTCTGAAGCTTTGCACCCGGAGTCTTGATCAGTATTTTCGGGTCTACACCACTACTCTGGGGTGCCTGTGGTGTTTCCGGTGTTACTGTACTGCCGTATGAACCGGCTATACCGTATCCGATCTTGCTCAGGGTCGGATTGTTGCTGTTGTCAAGCATTATTCCGCCAACGATACCGCCCGCTGACGGCAACAGCAAACCTGCAAATGCATTTCCCCACGATTCAGTCGCCAGACTTGAAAACGGCAGCTCACGGCCCATTGCCGTAAACAGGGTTCTGCCAAAAATAGATGCAACCGCATCCGTACCGCCCATGACTATCGATTTTCCGAGAGTATTAATGACAAAGCCGTCCTCAAATCCCTTTCCGGTAACCATATAGCTTGCGCCCTCACCGGCAACATTTGCTGCAAAATAACCGCCTGTCTTCAGGAAAAGGTTTCCTACGGAACCGAGCATACTTGTAGCTGTACTGGCGACGGATTTTGTAAGACCCGATGAAACAAGTCCGGATGACACGGCACTTGAAGTTCCGGCTGCGATGGCTCCCATAGCAGCCCATGCAACGCCGACGAAAGTACCTCGCATAAATCCGTCTGCAGCGTCATCGAATACCTCACCGCCTGATTTTTTCTCAACAAATCCGCTCACCGCCGCGCTTGTAGCAGCGCCTGCAAGTCCGAAGACGACAGCACCCTTCAATGCCGCAACAAGAAGCGGAGCAGCTGTTCCGCCGCTTAATACTATGATTGCGATTACTGCGGCTATTGCTGCGACAACGGCGACACCTATAAGGATTTTCTTGATAGCAACTGCATGCTTTTTCATAAATCTCACGGTACCGGACCAATCCGTAAACCAGTCTCCGATCGCAGATAGTCCGCTGAAGACTTTTTCCTTAAGGCTCTTTTCAACAGCCCAGGGATTTTTCATCCCGAACCTGATATTATCAATTGTTATCTTGCCTGCAACGGCCCTGTCTGTTTTCTGCGCATTATTCAGGAAGTTAACGATCCTGTCGCCGTTATCCTGTATTCTTTTGCTGCGCTGATATTCAGTTTTATTTATTCTTGAGGTAAGCTCGTCATAGCCCGTGCGCAGGTTTCCGATTCCGCCGTTCATTTCATCTATCCTGCTGCGGACTACTTTGAACAATCTCGTGACCTCGCGGCTTTTCTTGAGCATTTTTCTGTACTCGCTTATAAGATCATGCACGCTCGGTCCGCTGAATAAACCACCTCTGTTCAGTTCTATTCTCAACTATTATCCTCTCCCTCCTGATCATAGTTATTATGAATACTAAAAGCCTACCGCCGAAGAGATAGCGCTGAGAGAAGCAGACGACAGCTTCAGTACTGACTGTCCAGTACCGGATGCACCGCCCAGTGCGGAGCTTACGCTGCCTGCAAATCCCGAACCGCAGAACTTATCGAATGCAGTTTTGGATGTTCCTATCGCAAGGTTCTGGAAGGTTCCGGAAGTATTCTTGGGAATATTCACGTTCATTATCTGTCCGACCGCACCGGAAACAGATTTTATATCATTGCTGATTAACGAACCTGTTCCGCCCGAAACGTTGCCTGCGATACTCTTTCCGATATTCAGAACGGTTGAACCCAGGGAATTATTCGTTCCTCCGAGAAGGGTATTCGCAGCGGACTTGAACTGACCGCTCATACCTCCGAGTGCAGAACCCAGATCTCCCTTTACGCCGCCGACAATATTGCTTACAGCGCCTGTTACCTTGCTGACTGCGCCGCCGGTAATATTATTGAGATCGTTGTTGATAAAGTCCATAGCCCCCGCCTTTGCATTGCTTGCAAGGCTTCCGAGAGCACGGTTTCCAAGCTCCTTGGCAAACGCTGAGGGATTTTTCAGCTTGCTCAGATCACTGAGTGACAGGCTTCCTCCGACATCCTTTGCAGTCTTTGTAAGAACATTTGTAAGCGTCGGGAATTTCTCCTGCATCGAGCCGTAGAAGCTCTTGAATGATTTTACAAGCTCACTGTTCGATAGTGCTCCGAGCTTATCCTTCAGGAAGTCGGTACCTACATTCTTGAGGTACTCTGTCGTTGCTCCGAGAGCACTTCCTGCAGCGCCCATCAGAATTCCCTTGCCCTGGCTTTTCCAGAAGCCGGACAGAGTACCGTTATCAATCAGGTACTGCGTTCCCTTTATCAACGCTTCGCCTGCCGTTTTGACTCCTATTTCCGTCAGCTTCGACAGGACTGTTGAGCCTGTTGCTGAAAGCACGGCGCCTCCGGCAGCACCTGCGGCACCTCCTATTGCACCCGATGCTGCGCCGACCATAAATGAATCGGCCGCGGAATCAAATATTTCTCCGGCAGACTTTCCTTCCGCTACGCCCTTGACGACTGTCGTTGCGGCACTCGTAAGGGCACACGTGGCTGCGGCCTTAGCGGCAGCTGCAAGAGCTACACTCGCCGCACCTCCGGTAAAGACGGACAGTGCCGCCAGACCGGCTATTATGACTACACCTACAACGATTTTTACAATCGCCTTCCAGTGCTTTTTGATGAATGCTATGGTTGCTTTTACTGCTTTTTTGACTTTGTCGATTACCCAATCAACGGCCTTTTTAATTCCGCCGATAATAGCCTTACCGATCTTCTTGAAGAAGTCCTTGACCTTCTGCCACCACTTCTTCGGCTTCGGCGGAACAGCCCAAGGATTTTCCTTGTAGAATTCAGAATTACTTAACGCAACCTTGGCAGCGACCTGTTTATCCGTCCGGACTGCGTTAGTCAGGAAAACAGCAAAGCTGCCTGCTGCACCCTCCATATTCTGGAGCTTCTGCTCGTCGGTTTTGACGATACGGTTTTCGATACAGTCAACGGCTGTCTGCAGGTTTCCGGTTCCGCCGCTCATGTTATTGACGTTTGATTTTACCTCCTTGAAGGCAGAAACAACATCACGATGCCTGTCCACAAGCTGTTCATAGCTCTTTGTGAACTCATTTACGGAAACCAGACCCTTAAGACCACCGGCATTTATCTCAATCCTCAACTTTTTTCACCAGTCTTTCCGCAGCGGTTTTTACCGCCTTATTTCAGATATCACAGATATTTCTTGAAATGACTCATCTCATATGCGGACATTTTCATTGTTCTCTGCGCGGAGTGTTGCATAGTCTCAAGACCGGTAACCTGCTTCCGGAGATTGTCAACCATTTCCTCCATTGCCCGCAGCTGAGACTCGACCTCAGCTACAGACTGCTCCAGCCTTGATTTTTCCTTTTTGAACTCTGCAAGTGCGTTTGCGGAATCCGGGTCTTCCTCCACCTTCCGGCATCCGAAGGTTTTCGAAATACTCGGAGAATTGATCCCACTGCACTTTATGGAACCCGAAAGATATTCCTCAGCCTTTTTTGCAGCAGAATTAGCGTTTTCCACTGCATCATTGACATCTCCGCCTTCTGAAAGCATCTTGATAACGTTTTCAATCTGCTCAATACGCTTCTGAAAATTGATCTTGTCGCGGCTGGCGGAATCCAGCTTCTGCCTCTGAGAGCTGTATTCCTTCAAGCACGATTCATACCTGCTCTTTGTCTGGGAAAGCTCATAAGCCGCATTGTTATATCTCTGCTTGGCGGTGTCATACCCATCCTGAGCCTCGCTCTGGGAGCAGTTGTACCATTTTCCCATAAAAACCCTCCTGTCATTGATATTTTCCCAAAGGGAATAAATTCTGAATTATTAACTACAATAATTTTGATAACACCGTGTCTGTTTTTGTATATTATAACACATACTATAATTCTAAATTATGACACAAATGTTGTCAAGAATTAAAATGCTTTATTTACGATCCACTAACATTTTTTATTTAAAATATCCTAATATTCTTTAACCCGATTATGCACTATTTACACGTATTGTTATTTTATTAACAAAATTATGTTAAATTTTTATCTATTTTTTCTTAATAAGCATAGATACTTTCATATCATTGCAAATCCGTATAGTTATTTACATATTCCCTTTCACAGACTTTTAGCAAATATACAGACCGGATACCTTATACTTATCTGGCGGCATGTCCTGAATATCTGATTTGCTGATAATGTGCAGTCACATTGCAGGTACTATCAAACGAAAAAACGGGGCTGTATTGCAGCTACAGCCCCATTGACATTATTCCATTATCCTGCTGAAATTCTTATCGCATGCTTTTTCAAGAGCCTTGATTATTATTTTCAGCGTGCGGATTCGTGCGTATTTTTTATCGTTAGATTCAATAATATACCACGGTGCATTTTTTGTGCAGGTCTTTTGCAGCATTTCATCAACTGCAATTTCATACTGCGGCCATTTTTCGCGGTTGCGCCAGTCCTCGTCAGTTATCTTCCACTGCTTTTCGGGTGTATTCTGACGTTCTGTGAAACGTGCAAGCTGTGTATCCTGGTCAATGTGTATCCAGAATTTCAGTACGACTGCGCCCCAGTCGGTCAGCATGCGCTCAAATTCATTTATCTCATTATACGCTCTCTGCCAGTCATCCTCACTGCAGAAGCCCTCAAGACGCTCAACCATAACGCGTCCGTACCATGTACGGTCGAAAATACAGATATGTCCGGTTTTCGGCAGTCTTGTCCAGAAACGCCACAGATACTGGCGGTTCAGCTCGTGCGGCAGCGGAGAAGCTATCGGGTGCACATCAAAGCCCCTCGGGTCGAGCGGATAGGCAACGCGTCGGATATTGCCGCCCTTTCCTGCCGCATCCCAGCCCTCATAGCACAAAATAACGGGAATCTTCTTTCTGTATATGATATTATGCAGCTCACTTAGCCTTGTCTGCAGTCGATTGAGCTCCTCTTTGTAAGTTTCATCATCAAGAGCCGGTTTCAGGTCAACATCCGCAAGCTTTGGTATCTCCTTAAGCGGGAAGTCCTCCTTGAATGGCTTTCCGACATATTTACCCTTTTTCAGGCCATGGTCAATCATATCCACAAGCAGCTTCATGCAATCGCGCACTGCTGTTTTGCGGCGGCTGCCGTCAAGGATATGCCAATCCCATGCGTCCTGGGTTGCCTTCATGAATTCATCATACGCCTGCCTGAAACGTTTATATTCCCTGTGCTGCCAG
>ONAX01000033.1 GCA_900315875.1 uncultured Eubacteriales bacterium
CGTTGATTGATGGAATTCTTTGTCTAGTCGGGTTTGCAGGGGCACTTTGCATAAACGAGAATATGTGGTATGTGGCACCTATGGGCTACGGCCTTGGCTTGCTGGTTCTTTGTGCTATGAGACTCAGAGTAAAAGAACGATAACTCGGAAACCCGCTAATTAATGTCAAGAGTATTCTTAGGGATATTTGATGTTTATATCACTAGAAAAAGACAGACTTTAATAAAGCTGCCTCAATAAACAATTAAGCCAGCATAAAGTTTTGATTATTGAGTATTTAGTTGGCGTTCTCAGCCGCTAAGTATTCTTTCACCCGAGCATAATAGATTCTCAGGAGTTTATTACATCCGGCCACCATATATACGTAATAAGGCTTTCCTTCAGCCTTTTTGCGCATGACGAATTGATATACCGGATCGTCGTACAAGTTGAGTTGCACGATGATACGTACAACCTGAAAGAGTTGCTTACGAAGCTCACAGGATCCACGTTTGGATATCCTTCGACTTTTTGAATCGAATTTTCCAGACTGGAATGGAGGAGCATCTACTCCGGCAAGCATTATAAAGGAGGTACTTGTTACCATGTCAGAAGAAATCAAAAATCCTGAAGAAAGCAAAGCTGAAAACTTTGAGGAGCTCCTTGAGGAGTCTTTCAAAAATTATAATACAAACGGAAGGGTACACGGTGTTGTTGTTGGCGTAACTCCCACAGAGGTACGTGTTGATGTCGGCAGGAAGCAGACCGGTATCATACCGCTTGCTGAGCTTTCCAGCGACCCCAACGCAAAGACTGAGGATATCGTAAAGGTCGGCGACGAGCTTGACGTTATCATCATGAAGACAAACGACCAGGAGGGAACAATCCTTCTCTCCAAGAGACTTCTCGATGCTCAGAAGGGCTGGGACGACATTGTTGCTGCTTACGAGGAGAAGACAATCGTTCACGGCGTTGTTACCGACGTTATCAAGGGCGGCGTTCTCGCTCTTACAAACGGCATAAAGGTATTCATCCCTGCATCCCAGGCAACCGCTACAAGAGGCGAGCCGCTTGAGGATCTTCTCAGAAAGGAAGTTGACTTCCGTATTATCGAAACAACAGGCAGAAACAACAGAAGAAGAGCTGTAGGCTCTATCCGTTCCGTTCTCAGCGATGAGCGCAAGAAGAAGGAAGAGGAGTTCTGGGCTGCTGCTGAGGTAGGCAAGACCTACACAGGCGTTGTTAAGTCACTCACATCCTACGGTGCATTCGTAGACATCGGCGGCATCGATGGTATGGTACATATTTCAGAGCTTTCCTGGAACCGCATCAAGCATCCGTCAGAGGTTGTTAATGTAGGCGATACAGTTGAGGTATTCATCAAGTCCCTCGATCAGGAAAAGGGCAAGATTTCTCTCGGCTACAAGAAGGCTGAGGACAATCCGTGGGAGATCCTCAGAAATCAGTATCCTGTAGGCACAGAGTGCGAGGTTGAAATCGTAGGTCTTACCCAGTTCGGTGCATTTGCAAGAATCATCGACGGTATCGATGGTCTTATCCACGTTTCACAGATCTCTACCGAGAGAGTTGAGAAGCCTGAGGATGTTCTTTCCGTTGGTCAGAAGGTCAACGTTAAGATCACAGCTATCGATTTTGACAAGAAGCGCATCAGCCTTTCCATGAAGGCACTTCTCGTTCCCGCTGCTGACGAAGCAGAGGCAGAGGACGCTGAATAATCACGAATTATCAATTTACGTTAGGCATCTCGCAGGAGGTGCCTAATCGTGTTTTTTTAAAAGGAGCTGTTCTGAAATGTACGAGGAAATCACAGAAAAAGCAAGAGCTGCCGTTCTGGAGGTGCTCAGCGCTGCAGGACTCAGAGAGGGAGATGTCTTTGTTGTAGGCTGCTCGTCAAGTACGGTATGCGGCGAGGGCTATGGTAAGGCTTCGAGCATGGATATAGCTCAGGCTCTGTTTGACGGTATCTATCCGGAGCTGAAAAGCCGCGGCATTTACCTTGCGGCTCAGTGCTGTGAGCATCTTAACCGCGCTATAATTACATCCGCAGCCGCTGCTGCAGCTCAGGGACAGGACAGGGTGAACGTTGTCCCGTTCCCGAAGGCAGGAGGATCATTTGCAACGATCACATATTCGACTATCGAATCTCCGGTTGCGGTGGAGCATATAAAAGCTGACGCCGGAATGGATATAGGCGGAGTGCTTATCGGAATGCACCTGCGTGAGGTTGCCGTTCCGCTTAATCTTGAGAATAATATGATAGGACAGGCACATATAACCGCTGCCCGTACCAGGCCGAAATTCATAGGCGGCGAACGTGCACACTATAACGACGAGCTGAAATGACTGATTGATATCCGGAGGTAATGATGGGATATAAGGAAGAATTTATTGAAATATATAACGAAAACATAAAGCGTGAGGGTGCACAAAAGCTTCTGGAATGGATGCTTAAAACCGATTTCTTCACCACACCAGCAAGCACAAAATTTCACGGAGCGTGCGAGCAGGGACTTGTTATGCACAGCATCAATGTCTACAGGACTATGATGGAGAAGCATTTCGACCCCGAGACTGACAATGCGGAAAGCTTTGCTATCTGCGCTTTGCTGCATGACCTTTGCAAGGCGCAGTTCTATAAGATATCCACCAGAAATGTCAAAAACGAGGAAACCGGTCAGTGGGAGAAAAAACCCTACTATACCGTGGACGATGCATTTCCATTCGGTCACGGAGAAAAGTCGGTTTACCTTATAGAGCGCTTCATGAGGCTCAAGCCTGCTGAGGCAATTGCCATTCGCTGGCATATGGGCGGATTTGACGAGGCAGCGCGCGGCGGCAGCTTTGCAATAAGCCATGCATGGGAGAAATACCCGATTGCGGTAAAGCTGCACCTTGCAGACCTTGAATCAACATATCTGCGCGAAAAGGGTACTTCTTCCGCAAAATAACAGACAAAAGAGGCAGCAATATGACAAAAATAAAAATCTGCGGACTTACAAGGGAAGAGGATATAGCGGCTGTTAATGAGGCAAAACCGGATTATATCGGATTTGTCTTTGCACCCGGGCGCAAACGCACGGTAAGTGCCTTGCATGCAGCTCGCCTTAAAAGCATGCTTTCGCCGGAGATAAAGGCAGTAGGTGTATTCTACCACAATACTGCCGATGAGGTTATTGCCGCAGCTGAGCTTGGAGCTATAGATATTATTCAGCTTCACGGCGACGAGGATGAGGCATTTATAGAATATGTCACGGTTTCGCTTAAAGAGCCGCTTCCTGTGATAAAGGCTGTCAGCACAAAAAACAGGGAGCTTTTGCAGCGCATGGAGGATAATCCGTATGTGGACTATCTTCTTTTCGATACATTCGAAGGAGGTGCCGTCGGCGGCACGGGAAAGACCTTCGACTGGTCAACTCTGCCGGAGTGCAGCAAGCCCTTTTTCCTTGCGGGCGGATTGAATCTTTCAAATGTAAGACAGGCGCTTTCGTGCGGCGCATATGCGCTGGATATCAGCAGTGGAGCTGAAATTAACGGTGTTAAAGACAGGGAGCTTATCAGGTCACTTGTCAGCGTCGTAAAAAATCAGGATAAATGACACAAACAATTTGTCATCCCGTAAAAAGGGCGCAAAGACCGGAGATATGGACTTCGGTCGTTCTTTTCTAATGACGGAGTTTTTTATATAATGTGACATAAATCACATATAATTATTGTTTTTTTTAATTTTTTTGTCAGATTCAAAGATATGTATTTTGGGTATTGAAGTCTAAAAAAAGATGTGATATAATTCTCTGTGGATATAACTGTTTTCGTATTATTATTGCTTTAAAAGAAATCAGATTCTGTCGGCTAATCTGCCTGATTATTATAACGGAGGACGGTCAGAAAATGAAAACAATAATGGATCATCTTGAAAAAACCATGCATAGCTTTCCTGATAATATCGCTGTCAGCGATGAGGAATATGCATATTCCTACAGCGAGCTTGTCAGACGCTCAAAAAGCGTGGGAACAGCCGTTGCCGCTTTGAAATTCAGACGCCGTGCAGTAGCTGTTTACATGAACAAGACCCCGGGCTGTGCTGCTGCAATGCTCGGCGCTGCATACAGCGGCAATTTCTATGTTGTAATCGACCCCAAGATGCCTGTTGAGCGCATCAAAAAGACCTTCTCGGTTGTTGAGCCGGTTGCAGTAATAACTGAAGAGGAGCTTGCCGTAAATGTCCCGGAAACAGGATTCCAGGGCAGCACATTCCTCTACAGTGAGATTTCGGAAAAGGCTGCGGACGAGGAGCTTCTGGGAAGCATCCGCGCCGATATGATAGATACCGATCCGCTTTACTGTCTGTTTACCTCAGGTTCCACAGGTGTTCCGAAGGGTACGGTAGTAAGCCATGCAAACGTTATTTCATATACTGACTGGTTCATCGGAGCCTTCGGTATTGATGAAACCTTCGTATTCGGCAGCCAGACGCCGTTTTATTTCAGCATGTCGGTTACAGACCTGTACAGCTCTCTGAGAACCGGTGCGCATCTTGCTATTATCCCGAAGAAGTATTTCTCCTTCCCGATAAAGCTTATCCAGTACCTCAACGACAAGAAGGTTAACGCAATTTACTGGGTTCCGTCGGCTCTCTGCATTGTAGCAAATCTGCAGCTGTTCAAATATGCAAAGCCCGAATACCTGAAGATGGTTCTCTTTGCAGGCGAGGTTATGCCGACAAAGCAGCTTAATTACTGGATATCCAACTTCCCGGAGCTGAAATATGCTAACCTTTTCGGCCCTACGGAAACTACGGATATCTGCACATATTATGTAGTTAACAGACATTTCGAGGACGGCGATTCTCTCCCGATAGGCAATGCCTGCGAAAACTGCGGAGTTATCGTTGTGAATGAGGACGGCAGGCAGTGCGCTCCCGGCGAGGAGGGTGAGCTTTACGTCAGGGGTTCATTCGTGGCTGGCGGCTATTACAATAACCCTGAAAAGACCGCAGAGGCTTTTGTAAGGAATCCGCTCAATACTGCATATCCCGAGATAGTTTATAAAACGGGCGATATCGTCCGCTATAACGAATTCGGCGAGCTTATCTACTGCGGCAGAAAGGATTTCCAGATCAAGCACATGGGCTACCGTATTGAGCTCGGAGAGATAGAAAACGCAGCTATGGCAGCCGAGGGAGTATCGTCTGCAGCATGCCTTTACGACGCACAGAAGGACAGCATTATCCTCATCTACGAGGGAAAGCCCGAAAAGGATGATATGTGTGCCGAGGTAAAGAGCCGCGTTCCGGAATATATGGTTCCGTCACAGTACATCAGGATAAAAGCCATGCCGCATAACAGCAACGGTAAAATTGACCGTGTGTGGCTTAAAAATAATTACAAAGAAATCTGAGGAGGATAATCATGGAGGAAATACTTGAAATTCTCGGCGAGGTTAAGCCGGGTGTGGATTTTGAAAATGCAACAGATCTTGTCGGCTCAGGCGTTCTTGATTCGATGACAATCATTCAGCTGGTTGCAAGACTCAGCGACGAATATGATATCGAGATCACTCCCCTGGACCTTGTACCCGAAAACTTTGAATCCGCTGCCGCTATCAAGGCACTGGTTGAAAGACTTGAGGACTGACAGAACTGCGGCTGACGCAATTTCCTTTCCCGTAAGGAGGATATATTCTTGAATTATACTTCATACCTGTTTTTCTTTGGGTTTGCGGTAATAGTATTCATGATTTATTCGCTGGTTCCGGTAAAGCGGCGCTGGATAGTGCTGCTTGCCGGAAGTGCAGTTTTTTATGCTGCGAACAGCGGATTTCTGATTATCTATCTTTTCATCACGACGTTGTCGTCTTTTTTTTGCGGAAAAAAACTGACAAAAATGGCTGACGACTTCAAGGCCGCGAAAAAAGAGCTGTCCAAGGAAGAAAAAAAGCAGCTTAAGGAGAAGGTTACGAAGAGAAAAAAGCTGGTTGCAGGCGCTGTGATAATCCTGAACCTCGGTATTCTTGCATTTCTGAAGTACTATAATTTCTTCGGTGAGCAGGTTTCAAATCTTTTCGGACTTTTTGGTATCAATATGACCATGCCGGTGCTAAAGCTTCTGCTGCCTCTCGGTATATCATATTATACTCTTCAGGCAATAGGATATATTGTCGATACATACAGAGGCAAGTACCGCGCAGAAACCAATTTTGCAAAGCTTGCTCTGTTTCTCAGCTTCTTCCCGCAGATGACGGAAGGCCCTATCGGTCGCTACGATGCTCTTATGCCGCAGCTTTACGAGGGACACCGATACACTAATGAGGATTTTACCGGCGGCGTTACGCTGGTGCTCTGGGGCTTTTTCAAAAAGCTCATTATATCCGACAGAATTTCGTTCATTGTCGGAACGGTGTTTGATGACTACTACAGCTACAGCGGCGTTACCATCGCAATTGCAGCTGCATGCTACACAATACAGCTTTATACGGACTTTTCTGGCTGTATTGATATCATGACCGGTATTGCACGTATGTTCGGCATACGCCTTGCCGAAAACTTCCGCCAGCCGTTCTTCTCGCGTTCAGTGGGAGAGTTCTGGCGCAGATGGCATATCACGCTCGGAACATGGTTCAAGGATTACGTTTTCTATTCGGTATCCCTGTCAGAACCGTTCATGAAGCTCAGCAAATTTGCTTCAAAGCATATGGGCAAATTCCTTGCGAGTGTTATCCCTTCGTCAGTTGCACTGTTTTCAGTGTGGATCTGCACCGGTATCTGGCATGGTGCCAGCTACAAATATGCAGCGTACGGTCTGTACTATTTCGGACTGATGATGGTAGGAACGCTGCTTGAGCCGGTGTTTGCCTTCCTTGCCGAAAAGACAAAGGCAAACCGCAAGGGCTATTTCTGGGGAACGCTTGCAATGCTGCGAACCCTTGTATTTGTCGGTATCGGCATGATGATGTTCAGGGCGGATACCCTGATGGATTTCTTCTACATGTTCATTCGTATGGTTACGACAGCTGACTTTTCGGAAATTCTTTCCGGAACGATATTTACCCTCGGCACAGACAAGCATGACTTCCTTGCAATTGCAGTAGGAACTGTTATTATGCTGGTTGTCGCTATTATGAAGGAGAGGGGAGTCGATGTCCTCTCAAAGATCGTAAAGGGCAGAATCTACATCAAGTGGCCGGTAATGATCGGACTTATAGTTGCTATAATCGTTTTCGGCGCATACGGAAAGAATTACGGTGCCGTTGATAATATCTATGCACAGTTCTAAGGTGATCAGATGGAGAAAATAAAAGCCTGGGGAATCAGTTCCCCTGTAAAGAAGTATGTCCGCGGTGTTTCATTTTTTATAATATTGCTGCTGCTGCTTTGTATTGCAAATTATGTAACTCTTCCGAGAAATAACACAAAGAAAAGCGGTATATATAACGAAAACGCCTGGGGCTTCTATACGGAGCCGAAGGATTCAATAGACGTTTTAGTTATAGGCAACAGTGACGCTTATTCTGCATTTTCTCCGCTGGAGATATGGAATGAGTTCGGCATTACGTCATACGTTTCCGGCCAGGGAAACATAATGATGGCGGAGTCGTACAATGCATATCTTGAGGCGGTGAAATATCAGAAGCCGAAGCTTGTCATCATTGAAACGGATTCCTTTTTCCCAAATTTTGATGAAAATGAAATAATGATCAATACTCTTGCCGATACAGTTTATAACGCTGTTCCGCTTTTTAAATATCATGACAGATGGAAGTATGTTACACTGCATGATATTCTGAATCCTCCGGAATATAAATGGCGTTCCTATTCAAAAGGACAGTATGTCAGCTCGAAGATCGACGCATATGTTCCCTCCAAGCATAAAAAGGAAATCGAATTTGACAAGACTGATATCGACCCGTTCATATCCTTCTATCTTGACCTTCTTATCAAGGAAGTCAGAAATAACGATGCGGAGATAATGTTCGTCCGCTTCCCGTGCGATAAATCATACGTACCGGAGAAGCATGACATTATCCAGAAATATGCCGATGAATACGGAATTCGGTTCATTGATATGGACCATAATCCTGAAATTGCAGGCATTGACTGGAAGAAGGATACAAGAGATAAGGGTACCCACCTGAACGTTTACGGAGCAAGGAAGGTATCAAAGTACATGGGCAACTACATGCTCGATAATTTCAAACTTCCCGACAGGAGAAATGACGAAGAGCTGAAAAAGCTCTGGGATGAGGATTACAAGACATATCTTCTTGTAATAGACACAATGAATAAAAGGCTCAAATGAGCATAAAAAAACGTCGGTGAACTCAGGTTCACCGACGTTTTGCTGTTTTTAAAATCAGAGATAATCTTCGATATTGGCATCGTCGTAGTCAACCGACTCGTCGTTATCGTCAGAGCCGGCGCCCGATGAGGAATCTACAAGATTTCTCATTTCGTCACAGCGCATGCTTGTTGCTGACGCCATTGTATTATTAATGAAGATAACCTCGTCAATACCGTTTTTCTCCAGATAATCCTTGAGATTGAATTCAACATATCTGAAATCAATCATATGCGTTTCGCTGTAGGTGTATGCAATGAAGGGGCAGAAGGCGTTGCCGTAGGATTCCTTTACTACCGCGATCTTCTTGCCGTTTCCGTCCGGATTCTTTGCAACCATGAGAGGCTGATCTCCGCCGAGGAAAACGCCGTATGCATTGGAACCCTCCGCATAGTCGTGAATGAGTGCGAATTCATACGGGTTGGATGCATTCTCGTCATAGCGCATACAGTCGATCTTGGAATCCGTTGTGAAATATTCAACGTAATCCTCGGTCAGAAGATCCTCGCTTATAGTCCAGGAGAGTGATCCGTAGTAGCCGTTGATTTTTTCGGATTTCATATCTTCCAGCTTTATGGGAGTATAGCCTGCTGCTTTTGCAAGAGCCTTGTATGCATAGTAAGCGCCCCTGCCTGTCCAGTGGTGGTCTGAATTGAAGTAAATGTATTCATCTCTGTGGCGAAGTATCTCGTCATATGCACTCACGCCTGTGATATCGGCGTCGTAGGAATCGAAAATTGCCTTGATATATGTGTCCTGCGGATTGCATATCTCGCTGAACTTATCCGGCAGGTCAACTCCGACATGTGTCGGAACAAGCAGGTTGTATACCTTTATTTTGTCGCCGAGACCCTTTTTTACGTATGAGATTGTTTCGGCATAGTTTTTCGCCATATCCTCGTCGCCGTAGAAAAGCTCGTATGCTGTTCCGTTGTAGAGGAAAAGTCCTTCAATGTACTCTCCGCTGCTTTCGGGAGTGGGATCGGAAACAACCGGAATCGGTTTTTCCTCCTCGCTCTCCTCTTCGGAGCTTTCGTCTGCTGCAGAGCTTTCGGTATCTGCAGAGGAAGTGACGGAAGCTGTTTCTGATGTCTGGGAAGCGGTATTTTCGCTTTGTGTATTACAGCCTGCTGCGAATGCAAGAAGGATTGCTGCGGCAGCGATTACGGCGGTGTATCTTGCTTTATTCATTTAGATATTATCCTTTCATAGATCATGTGAATTGTACTATTCATTATATCACCTGTCTGCTTATTATTCAAATAAATAACGCTGTTTTTGGAAAAATCAGTCAATCTATTTATTTATAGGGCGAAAACAGCCGGTTTATTGATAAAAATGACGGATTAATCGTGTTCAGGATATTGAATATATCCGAAAAAAATGGTATTATATAAGAATACGGATAAAAGGCGGTGCAAGGATGAAAAAATGGATCGTTCCGGAGCTTGATAAAAACATGGTCAGGAAGCTTCAGTCAGACTTTGAGCTTCCGGTTTTCACCTCCATGCTGCTCACGCTCAGGGGTATTACCTCAAGGGAGGACATAATACGGTTCTTTTCAGATGAACCGGAGCTTGACGATCCGATGAATATAACGGATATGGACAAGGCAGCGTCGCGCATACGACAGGCTGTACGGTCATCGGAAAAAATATGCGTTTACGGCGACTATGACTGCGACGGCGTTACATCCACCGCACTGCTGTACACATACCTCCAGTCAGTTTTTGCAAATGTCATTTACTATATACCCGACAGAAACAGTGAAGGCTATGGTCTGAACAAAAAGGCCATAGACAAGCTTGCGGAAAAGAATGTTTCACTTATTGTTACGGTGGATAACGGCATTTCAGCTATAGATGAAGCCGAATATGCGGCATCCCTCGGAATAGATCTGGTTATAACCGACCACCACAAGCCCCTCGATATTCTGCCCAAGGCGGTGGCTGTTGTTGATCCGCACAGGCAGGATGAAACAAACTCCTTCCGGGATTATTCCGGAGCAGGACTTGCCCTGAAGCTTGCCTGCGCAATAGAAAGCAGCAGCTTTATGATGCTCGAAAACTACAGTGACCTTGCAGCTCTCGGTACGGTTGCGGATATTGTTCCGCTGACGGGGGAAAACAGGCTTATTGTAAAATCGGGTCTTTCATTTCTGAATAATACTGAAAGGGTCGGACTTTACAGTCTTTTTGAATCGGCGGATATTAATAACGTTACCGCCGGGACTATAGGCTTTCGCATCGCGCCGCGCATAAACGCCGCCGGCAGACTTGCTTCACCATATGGTGCGCTTGAGCTTCTTCTTACGGAAAATGAAGATTTTGCCATGGGAAAAGCGCAGTCTCTTGACGAGCTGAACAGCAGAAGGCAGCAGATAGAAAATGAAATATTCGAAGACGTGTGCCGCCGTTTCAGTGAGCAGCCCTCGCTTTTGCTTGAAAGAGTGATAATCGTTGCAGGAGAGGGCTGGAATGCCGGAGTAATCGGAATAGTCTGCTCAAGGATAACCGAAAAATACGGCAAGCCGTCAATACTTATCTCTGTTCAGGATGACATCTGTAAGGCGTCCGGCAGGAGCATTTCCGGATTTTCGCTGGTTGACGCAGTTTTTTCCTGCAGCAGATATCTTGAAAAATACGGCGGACATCCGATGGCGGTTGGTTTCAGCATAAAAAAGGAAAACATCAATGATTTCTGCAAAGCCATGTATGCCTGTGCCGACAAGGAAGAGCACATGCCTGCGCAGACACTTAAGCTTGAGTGTAATCTTAATCCGGATATTATAAATCCTGATGTTGTACGTCAGCTCGAAGCCTTTGAGCCGTTCGGCTGCGGAAATCCGAAGCCTGTTTTCGGGCTGAAGAATATGAAACTTGACAAGATCGGAACGGTCGGAGCAGGCAAGCATCTGAGGCTATCAGTCTCAAGGGATCGCTCACGCTTTACAATGATGAAGTTTTTCAGCACAGTGCAGGATTTTCCCTTTGCAGAGGGAGATGTGGTAGATATAGCTGTTTCTCTTGAGCTGAACCTCTATCAGGGAAGAGAAAACACGACCTTCATCATAAAGGATATAAAGCCTGCCGCATACGATACCGAAAAGGATATTATCGCTTTGCAGGATTATGAATCCTATAAAATGGGAAAAATATTGCCGAAGGGTGACGTATACCCCGAAAGAGCAGATTTCGAGAGAGTATACAGGTTCATCCGTTCACATCGTCAGCCTGTATACAGAATAGATGGTATCTGCAGTGCCCTTGAAGGACTCGGAGCCTTCAGGCTGCTTATGATACTTGATATTTTCAGCGAGATAGAAATTCTGCGGTATGAGCGTGACTGCGATCTTCTGAGGATAGAGCTTGTCGATGTCAAGGTGAAATCAAGCCTTGATGTTTCGTACACATACAAGAAACTAAGGGAGGATATCAACAATGCCCGAAAAAACTAAGTATTACCAGGATTACAATGAGCTTGTCGAGCTTATGAAAAAAAGCGACCAGAACTATAATTATGAGCTTATCGACAGGGCATACAAGATCGCTGAGACAATGCACGGCGATCAGAGAAGAGCTTCGGGCATACCCTATATTCTTCATCCCACAACCGTGGCGTGTATCCTTTGTGAGCTTGGCATGGATTCCGAATCCATAGCCGCTGCTCTGCTGCATGACGTTGTTGAGGATACCACCATGACGCTTGAGGAAATAACCAAGCAGTTCGGCTCGGAAATAGGCAACCTTATTGACGGCGTAACAAAGCTCGGCAAAATACCTTATTCCTCGCGTGAGGAGCAGCAGGCGGAAAACATCCGTAAAATGCTTATCGCAATGTCTAACGACATCCGCGTAATAATCATAAAGCTTGCCGACAGACTTCACAACATGCGTACAATTGAATGTATGAAGGAGCAGCACCGCCGCGACAAGGCTCTTGAGGTTATGGAGGTTTACGCTCCCATAGCTCACCGTCTTGGTATCCGCGCTATAAAGGAGGAGCTGGAGGATCTTTCCATACGCTATCTTGACCCCGTCGGCTACAGCGAGATCGAGCGTCAGCTTGAACTGAAAAGCCGCGACAGAATAAATTTCGTATCTGATATCAAGCAGATGCTGTACGACAGGCTCAAGGATGAAATCAATAATGTATATATCGAGGGTCGTGTAAAAAGTATTCATGGCATTTATAAAAAGACCTTTATGAAGGGCAGGACGATGGATCAGATATATGACATTTTTGCCGTCAGGGTAATTGTCGACAGCGTTGCTGACTGCTATAATGTCCTCGGCGTTGTGCATGATCTGTTCAAACCCCTTCCTAACAGATTCAAGGACTATATTTCCACCCCGAAGCCGAATATGTACCAGTCGTTGCACACGACGGTAATCGGAAAAGAGGGCGTACCCTTTGAGATACAGATACGTACATGGGAAATGCATTATACCGCTGAATACGGTATCGCAGCCCACTGGAAATATAAGGAGGGCATCACAAAGAAGGGGTCTCTCGATGACCGCCTTGCATGGATACGCAAGATGCTCGAAAATCAGAACGACAACGATACGACAGACATCGTCCGTACAATCAAAATGGATCTCGCACCTGAGGAGGTATTCGTATTTACCCCGAAGGGCGATGTAATTAATCTTCCCACAGGTGCAACTGTTATCGATGTTGCCTATGCAATCCACAGCGAGGTCGGAAACCGCATGATCGGCGCCAAGGTCGATAAGCGAATCGTTCCTATTGACTATAAAGTCAGAACAGGCGAGATCGTCGAAATAATGACAACAAAGGAAAGCGGCGGTCCCAAGCGCGACTGGCTGAATATTGTCAAGACAAGCGAAGCAAGAAGCAAGATAAGACTATGGTTCAAGCGCGAAAAGCGCGACGAAAACATTATAGAGGGCAAGGCACAGCTTGAAGCGGAATTCAAGCGTCTCAGCATGAACGTTCCGGAAAAGGATCTGCCTGAATTCCTTCAGGATGCAATGCACCGCCAGAACTGCAATTCTCTTGATGATTTCTACGCATCCATCGGTTACGGCGGAATTCAGCTCTGGAGGATTCTTCCGAAGCTCAAGGAGGAGTATTTCAAGAAATATTCCTCAGTGGAAACACCCCCGGTTATCCTTACTGAACCTGAGCCAAAGAGGAAAATCAGCAGCGGTGTAATTATCGAAGGACTGGACGACTGCCTTGTCAAATATTCAAGATGCTGCAATCCTCTTCCGGGTGACGAGATTATTGGCTTTATTACGAGGGGCTACGGCGTTTCTATCCATAAAAGAACGTGCAGCAATGTCCCGAAGGATATTTCGGCTTCACCCGAGCCTGACAGATGGGTGAATGCACAGTGGACGGATCATATAGTAAACGAAACCTTCCAGGCGACGCTGCGCATTACCGCAACGGATCGTACGGGACTGCTTGCCGATATCACAAACCAGCTTTCGGCAATGCATATATTCATTCATACGCTGAATTCCCGTGAGGCTAAGGACGGAATGGCAGCAATAGAGGTCAGCGTTACCGTAAACGGCATTAATCACCTTAAGATGGTAATAAGCCGTCTGAGCGGTATTAACGGCATTGTCCTTATAAGCAGAAACTGACAGGAGAGATAAACTATGAAGGCTGTTATACAGCGTGTTTCGCAGTGCAGCGTAACTGTTGACGGCAATATTACAGGGCAGATCGGTGCGGGCTTTCTTATACTGCTCGGAGTGGAAAACGGCGACACAAGGGCCGATGCAGATAAGCTTGCCGCAAAGATAGCCGTACTCAGGGTATTCACCGATGAAAACGACAAGATGAATCTGTCACTGCTCGATACCTCCGGGGAGGTTCTTGTTGTGTCGCAGTTTACTCTCTGCGCCGACTGCCGAAAGGGCAGACGACCGAATTTCATCGGAGCCGCGCTGCCGGATGAGGCAAATGGGCTGTATGAATATTTCTGCGAATGTATGAAGCGCAGCGGCATAGAAAAGGTCGAGCGCGGTATTTTCGGTGCTGATATGAAGGTAAGCCTTCTGAACGACGGCCCCGTTACAATTATTCTTGACTCAGCGCAGCTTGCCTGAGAGGAGGTTTTACCATGCCAGAAATAAAATGTTTTGAGCTCGGAGCACTGCAGGCAAACTGTTATTTTGTAACGGACGGCGACGAAGCCTTTGTTGTCGATCCGGGCGACAAAAGCAGTAAGCTTACTGACTGCATAAACGACTTCGGAGCAGAGAAGCTCAGATATATTATACTTACCCACGGTCATTTTGACCATATAGGCTTTGCCGCAGGACTGAAAAAGCTCTATCAGGGCGCTTCCGTTGTGATCGGAGCGGCTGACAGTGAATTTGCCAAGAATGATACGCTGAATCTTTCCCTGTTTTTCGGTACTCCGGCAGAGCATTTTGACCCGGATATAATTGTATCCGACGGCGACACACTTCCCTTTGCCGGGGGAGAAATCACCGTACTTTCAACTCCCGGTCATACCAGGGGCAGCATATGCCTGCGTTACGGCAGCAGCCTTTTTTCAGGGGATACCATAATGCGCTGCACAACGGGCAGAACGGATTTCCCGACTGGCAACGGCAAGGAAATGCTGTCCTCCGCAAGAAAGCTTGCGGCAATTGACGAAAATCTTACCATTTACTGCGGCCACGGTATGCAGACTACACTCGATTTTGAAAGAACGCACAATTTTGCAATGGGGAATAACGCATATGACGATATGTATTGAAAACCATGATTTTGCTTATGAAACAGAAAACGTGGTGCGCCTTTTTTATCCTGATGAAAAGCTTGTTACAGTAAAGGACAGTCAGGAAATGCCGGAAAAGCCCTTTGTCATTACAAGAATAACCCGGAATGATAACGGTACGGTTCTGCTTTCTGCAAGGCTTTGCATGCAGGATTTTGATAAAACAAGCGAATACACCTGTACCCCTGAGGAGGCCTCCGACGAAAAGGAGACAGAAAGACTGCTTGCAGTCTGCCTTTACGATGTTCTTTGTGCCTGCACGGACCGTGAGCAGCCGTGGGGAATACTCACGGGTGTGCGCCCCATAAAGCTTTTCAGAAGGCTTAAGGAGGACAGGGGAGAACAGTACGCACTTGACTATTTCACAAAAAAGCTTCTTGTGTCAGAGCCTAAAGCAAAGCTTGCAGCCCTGACCGAAACATATGAAAGCAAAATAATTTCCCTGAGCCGTCCGGAATCGGTCAGCATTTATATTTCGATTCCATTCTGTCCGACGCGCTGCTCCTACTGCTCGTTTGTATCCCAGACGATAGAAAGTGCCAAAAAGCTTATCGAGCCGTATTTCGGACTGCTTTTAAAGGAAATAGAATACACCGGAAAAATCGTTGCCGCAAAGAAGCTGCGGCTTGAAAGCATATATATCGGCGGCGGAACGCCTACAACGCTCAGCGCAGTGCAGCTGCATGAGCTGATAAAGACAATTTACGGTGCCTTTGACATGAGCACCTGCCGTGAATTTACCATTGAAGCCGGCAGACCCGATACCATAGACGAAGCAAAGCTCTGCGCTATACTCGAGGGCGGCTGCGACCGTATAAGCATTAACCCCCAGACCCTTAACGACAGTGTTCTGGAGGTTATAGGCAGAAAGCATAATTCAGCCCAGACCGTTTCTGCATTTACACTTGCAAGAAGGCTCGGGTTCAGACATATAAATATGGATCTTATCGCAGGTCTGCCTACGGATACCGCTGACAGCTTCCGCATGACGCTCGACCGCATCTGCGCGCTGGCTCCCGAGAGTATTACTGTACATACTCTTGCAATGAAGAGGTCATCCCGCCTTACACTCAGCGGCAGCAAAACCGGAGAGGGAGGCTGTGCAGGCGAAATGCTAGACTATGCCGGAGTCAAGCTGCCAGAGTGCGCCTATCATCCGTATTATCTCTACCGTCAGACGAGGATGGAGGGGAATCTCGAAAACGTCGGCTGGTCAAAGGACGGCTTCGACGGAATATATAATATCTATGTTATGGATGAAACCCATACAATACTCGGCTGCGGTGCAGGTGCCGTTACAAAACTGAAGGTGCCTTTCAGCAACGAGCTTACCAGAATATTTAACTATAAATATCCGTATGAATATATTAACGGCTTTGAAGAAATGATAAGACGTAAGGATCAGGTGGTGGATTTTTATGACAGATTATCTTAATACCTATCGCAGATACGCCTGCGATATCGATAGGGTAAACGAGGAGGCGCGCCGCAGTCCGAACGGATTCGTGGCATCCGCTGAGCGTATTTTCCGCAATGACCTGCATATGATAGTAGATCAGATTTGCCGCGAGCCGGTAAACCGTCATGTGGTACTCCTGTCGGGTCCCTCAAGCAGCGGAAAAACAACGACTTCAATGCGTCTTGCAGATGAATTCAGAAACCAGGGCTTCGATACCAAGATAATTTCCATGGATAATTTCTACCTGGGAAAGGATAAGGTGGATATCCTGCCTGACGGAAAGCCTGATTTCGAATCTGTCAATGCACTTGACATTCCGCCGATAAAGCAGTGTATACATCAGCTGCTGACGGTTGGCGAGTGCGAAATCCCGAAATATGATTTCAAGCACAGCCGTCCTTCAGGTGAATCATTTCCGGTAAAGCTCAGCAAGAATTCCGCAATAATTATGGAAGGAATACATGCTCTCAATCCGATTTTTAGCGAGGGTGTTTCCGACTCCGGTGTGACGAAAATATATGTCAGCGTAAAGCAGGGCATCAAGGATAACGAGGAATATGTCCTTACAAACCGCGATATACGTTTTATCAGACGTCTTGTGCGCGACTACAGCTTCCGCAAGGTCGATCCGCAGTACATGCTGTCTATGTGGGATACAGTGGTTGACGGCGAAAAAAAATATATCCGCCCGTTCAGATACAAAAGTGATTTTACCGTAAATTCGCTGCTCATATATGAACCCTGCGTTATGAAGAAAACAGCTATGTCACTTTTTGAAAGAATACCGGCGGACGATCCCGGAAGGGTATTTATTGACAGGCTTTATGCAGCGCTTGAAAGATTTGAAGAGATCGATCCGGAGCTTGTCCCCACAAATTCCCTGCTCAGGGAGTTTATAGGCGGCGGATGCTATTCCTACTGAATATAAATATTTGTCACATTTATCAGTTAAATCTGTAAAAAAGCCTTTATTTATGCCGTAAATGACTTGAAGAATGTATTTAAAGGTGTTATAATAAGCCTATATTATTTTGAAAAGGAGATATGAAAAATGAGTATATTTGAGGATGCAATGTTCAATGCAAGAACCGCTATGGACAGCGTCGGAAAAAAGGCCGGTAAGGTTCGTGATATCTCTAAGCTCAGACTGGCTCAGTCTGATATAAAAGGCGAGCTTTCTCAGAAATATATGATTCTCGGCAGAATAAGCTATGAGGAGCAGGTGAACGGCAGGGATCTCTCCAAGAGCCGTGAGGAACTGATCGCTATTATCACCGAACTGCGTAATCATCTGCAGACCATCGGCGAGCTTATCGAAGAAGCAAAGGATAACGTAAAATGCCGGAACTGCGGCACATATAATCCCAAGAATGCTCTTTTCTGCAATAAGTGCGGAGAAAAATTCGAGCGTCCGGTTTCTGATATCGAATCAATGTCACCCGATGACGTTATCGATTTCACAGAGGATAATTTCGAGGATGACGATCTGCTCTGATATGGCCGTTACTGAATAAACGCGCTGCTGCTACGGTTTGCCGCGTCAGGCTGCGCATGCTGCTTTTCGGCACACGAATATCAGCGCAAATCACCCGAAAGGATGTGCCTTAGTGAAAAAAGAAAGAAGCGCAGGCAAGGGACAGTCGTTTCTGAAGGGCGCGATGGTGCTCGGCTCGAGCGTTATCATTGTAAAGATCATGGGTATGATCTACAAGATACTTTTGTCGAGTATGTACGGCGGCGTGGGTACGGGTCTTTTCAATTCCGCGTACGCTCTGTACAATCCGCTTTTCACCCTTTCAACTGCCGGCTTTCCAATCGCCATTTCCCGAATGGTGTCGGAGAGTATTACAAGGAAGCGTTACCGCGACGTAAAACAGATACATCATCTGTCGGTGCCGATCTTTGTTGTAGCCGGTCTTGTCTGCTTTTTGGCAATGGTTGTTGGCAGCTTCATTTATGTAAAGGTCATAAATGCCGATAATGCGATCTTCGCTCTGCTCTGCCTGTCGCCTACAATATTTTTCGGCTGTCTGATGTCGATATACAGAGGCTATTTCGAGGGCATGCGGAACATGGTCCCGACGGCTGTGTCGGAAATCATAGAGGCTGCCTGTAAGCTGTTTTTAGGATTTACCGCTTCGTTCATAACCATGCAGGTGTGCATGAATGACTACAGAACCAGCGGCTATGTTTTCGGTATCAAATGTGACAGCGAGATCGCCGCACAGTCTGCGGCAGTGCCGGTTGCTATAGGAGCTGCAATAACCGGTATTTCTCTCGGTTCGCTTCTCGGTTTTCTGTATCTATTCATCCGATATAAGCGCGGAGGAGACGGAATTGGCCGTGAGGAGCTGAAAGCCTCACCGCCGCCGAAGAAAAACGGAGTTATTATCCGCACAATGGTGCGTACCGCCATCCCCATTGGTCTTGGTTCCATTATAATGAGCCTTGCGGATATGGTGGATTCAACACTTGTTCAAAGACGAATTTTCCATATAATGGAGACTGACCCGGATGCGCTTATCAATGTCTACGGTTCGCTGATTCCGGACGAGGTTCTCTATTCGGGTTCTACGCATACCTACCTTTACGGCTGCTACGGAATTGCGCTGACGCTGATGATGCTTGTCACCGCAGCTACTCAGGTTTTCGGAACCACAGCCCTTCCGTCGGTTACGGCGGCATGGACAAGCGGAAACAAACAGAAAATGAAGGAAAGCATGGAAACCGTGCTGAGGATTACCGTGCTTGTCACTATCCCGTCCGGTATCGGTATGTCGGTTCTGGCAGAGCCGCTGCTGTCTCTTATTTACAGCGGTTCAAGCCTTGCGAATGAAGTAAGCATCGGTTCTAAGGTGCTCGCTGTAATGGGCATCTCCGTTATTTTCATTGCCACAGCCACTCCGCTTTGCAGTATGTTGCAGGCAGTCGGCAGAATGGATGTTCCGCTGAAGCTTTTTGCAGCAGGTATGGTAATAAAGATTGTTGTAAATTATATACTTGTAGGCATTCCGGAAATAAATATTCAGGGTGCGAATGTCGGCTCAATCGTATGCTATGGTTTTGTAACGGCAGTTGCAATGTTCGTGCTGTGCCGTGAAACCAAGATAGTACCGAATTTTGTTTCTATACTTGTCAAACCGCTTATAGCAGCGATAGTCTGCAGCACAGCGGCATACTTTGCCGAGATGATTTTTGATTTTGTTTTCTATCAGAGAGTAGCTACTGTTCTTGCAATCATCACAGCTATGGTTGTATACGTTGTTGTGCTGCTTCTTATCAAAGGCATTAAGAAGGAGGATATCCTGCAGATGCCTAAAGGAAATAAAATTATAAAAGTACTTGAAAAATTCAAGCTTATAAGGTAAAATAATACATGCTGTTTATTTACGGCAGAAGGTGAGGATACTGCAGTTGAATTATAAGGAAAAAGAAAAATATGATATTAATGACCTTATCGAAATAGTGCAGATTCTTCGCAGCCCGGACGGCTGTCCGTGGGATAAGGTGCAGACGCACGAATCTATCCGAAGGGAATTTATCGAAGAGGTTTACGAGGTAATCGATGCTATCGATGCAAAGGATACAGCTCATCTTCGTGAGGAACTCGGCGATGTACTCTTTCAGGTAATATTCCATACAGTGATAGAAATGGAGCAGCAGCACTTTGACCTTGACGATGTGACAGACGAGGTTTGCCGCAAAATGATAATCCGTCATCCTCATGTTTTCGGGGATATTGATGTTAATAGTACTGATGAGGTTCTGAAAAACTGGGATGCTATCAAAATGCAGACTCACAGTCAGAAAAAACCGTCAGAGGCTCTGGACAGCGTGTCCAGAACGCTCCCGTCGCTCATGCGTGCCGAAAAGCTGCACAAGAAGGCGGCAAGGGGAGGAGTTTCGTATTCATCATCGGATGAAATCTATGCCGAAATTGATGAAAAACTTGCTAGACTCAGATCGATTCCTTGTGAGGACAAAGATCAGACTCACAAAGTGACAGGGGAGCTTCTGTTTGCCCTTGTCGGATTGTCAGCGTTTAACGGCGTTGACTTTGAAAGATCGCTGTATGACGCCTGCGAGGATTATATAGAAAGATTCAGGCAGAATGAAATGGCTGCCGGGGCGCAGGGCGTTGAAATACAGGATTCCGGCTCAAAAGCCTGAATCAATTATTTAAAAAAAGAAAATCTGGAGGAAAACTAAAATGAACAAAACTCAACTCATCGAAGCAGTAGCAGAGAAGGCAGAAATTTCCAAGAAGGATGCCGATAAGGCAGTAACAGCTGTTCTTGAAACAATCGTTGACCGTGTTGCTGACGGCGAGGATGTTCGTATCGTAGGCTTTGGTACATTCGAGCGTCGTGAGAGAAAAGAGAGAACTGGCTGTGATCCCCGCACAAACGAGAAGATCACAATCCCTGCTTCTAAGGTTCCTGCATTCAAGGCAGGCAAGGCATTCAAGGATTCTGTTGACAAATAATCAATGCACTGAAAGCCGGTCGCCTGATCGGCTTTCACTTTTTTGGAGGATAGTATGAGACTGGATAAATATCTGAAAATCAGCAGGATAATAAAGCGCAGAACTGTTGCTAATGAGGCATGTGATGCCGGCAGAGTAACAGTCAACGGCAAGCCCGCACGAGCATCCTATGAGGTTAAGGTAGGGGATGTAATTGAGCTTGCACTCGGCGCTCATCCTGTCAAGGCAGAAGTGGTCAGCATAAACGAATATGCAAAAAAGGATGAAGCCGGCCTTATGTACAAGATAATAGAATAATAGTAATAATCACTGCTTCGACGGCATAGCATGTACTATAACGCCTTCGGAGGGATGATATGGCAGAGGAAGAACTTCGCCGGGCAAAGCACAGCCTTATAATGACCGCGCGCCGTGAGCTGAGCGTCAGCGGTGTTGAGGAGGTTTCCGGCTTTAATGATGAAAGTGTGACCCTTGTTACCGCAATCGGCGAGCTGACTGTCAGCGGAGGTCACCTGCATATCAGCAAGTTTTCGCAGGAAACAGGGGAGCTTCTTCTGGACGGAGAAATAGACTGCCTGCGTTACTCGGAAAGCAGAAAGGAAAAAGGCAGCTTCTTTTCGCGCCTGTTCAGATAGGGTGAGGCTTTTTTGGAAATCACAACCGCCCAGCAGACCTCGGCCTTTCTTTGGTCTTTTCTGCTTGGTCTTATTCTTTCGGTAATATATACATTGCTCGTATCCGTGCGTGACGCAGCAGCAACAAAGCCCCGGGCAGTCTTTTTGACTGACACGCTTTTTTCTTTTTTTGTATGTGTAATCAATTTTCTTTATTCAATTGCACTCACGCAGGGCAGGGTAAGACTGTATGTTGTATTTGCTCAGGCAGTTTCATTTTTTGTTTTCTATTTTCTTGTCGGCAGAAGAATTAAAAATTCCTTGCGGAAAATTACAGAAATTTTGTCAGAGTTCTTTTTTAAGCTTCTGAATTCGGCAGGAAAGTTAAAAAAGACTGCACTAAAACAAAAAAATAGGTCTGAATGACGAAAAATATGCAAAAAAATTAAAAAAGATTGTCGATTTATCTTGCAATGATAGTATGATATGTAGTATAATTATCTTATCGGTCACAATGAATAAATAAAAAAGCGGTGATAATGTTGCAGTCTGAAGTAAAGCGCAGGTCAAAGCGCAATAAAACTAAAAAGTCTAAGTGGAGCCTGCTTATCTATATTCTTATTGCAGTAGTTACTGTTTATGTATTGTTTATGATTGTTGACCAGCAGATTAAGATCATCAATGCAAAAAATGAATTGGGCATTCTTGAGGAAAAAGTATATACTCAGGAGCAGAATAACATTGAACTCAAAAAGGTTGCCGATGCTGTTAAGAACAACAAGGAAACCGAATATGAGGGGTACATTGAAAAGATCGCAAGAGAAGATATGGATTATGTCAAAACCGGTGAGGTCGTATTTGTCAATATTGCCGGAGACTGAGAGGAGAAAGCGTATTTAGTATGGGTCTTGAAGTGGGAATGATTGTTGAAGGTAAGGTAACGGGAATTACCAAATTTGGTGCAT
>ONAX01000030.1:0-23267 GCA_900315875.1 uncultured Eubacteriales bacterium
TTTATGTATCTCTCCGTTTCCGTCTATATATCCTTTGGGTAATGTGAACTCAAATTCGGTTTCCATTTGATACCTCCTGTTTATTTCGCTTTATATTCTATGATATGTATCGCGTTAATATCCTTTGCCTGACCGGGATAGGGACGCTTATAGCTCTTGCAGCGCAGCGCGCGGCACATACCGCAAAACACAAAACCCCCCGCCCCGGGAGCCGGGGCAGGGTGCATGTAAAACTTAGTTGGGGATTACCAGCTCTTCGTAAGCCAGTTCCACTGTTTCAATAGCCACATCAGATGTCTTGGCATCAAGCTCGGGACCGGTGTACTTGGTTACCCATGCATTGGTAAGCAGCCAAACTCTGGTGCCGGTGATCGCTGTAGCGATCTGCTGGGGAGAACCACCGTTGATATCGATGAGCTCTATCTGCACATCGTTACGGGGCATCTCACCACGAACCTCGGAAACACACTCCTGAATCCAAGTCTTAAATGCTGAATCCAGTGTATAACCGAAACGCAGGGTTATATTACCGTGCTTAACAAGTCCGGGGATCTTAACGGGTGCCAGGGAGTTTGCATTGCCCTGACGGAACTCGATCACATCCACGGTGGCGTCGATACCGGTTACCTGCGAAAATGCAGCGGTACCTTCTACATTAGCCACTTTGACCAGGAAGTTCATCTTAGTCAAGGGATATGACAAGTCTTTGGAATTATTATAAGGACTAGCAGGCATATTTTATATCTCCTTTTCTTTAATATTTTTTACTACTGTTCGGCTCAGCCCGATCAGCCTTCTCCGCCGCCTTCACCGCCGCCGGTCTCAGACGTATGCTGGGTCAGACGGAAGATCACGAACTCTGCGGGACGGCTGGGAGCGATACCGATGTTGCAGATCAGTCTGCCGTTGCGGATATCGTCCAGCGACATGGTGCTGGGTCCTATCTCAACAAAGTATGCCTCTGAAGGTGAGCTTCCTGTGAGCATTCCCGTTCTCCACATGCTGTCCAGGAAGGAAGAAATGGTAAGGGATACTCTTGACCACAGGGTGTTATCATTAGGCTCAAATACTACCCAGTTAGTGGAAGCCTTGATGGATTCCATAACGTAGATAAACAGACGCCTGATGTTGACATACTTGAAGGAAGAGTTGTGTGAAGCGGTTCTTGCGCCCCATACACGGATGCCCTGTCCGGGGAATGAACGGATAAGGTTTACACCTCTGGGATTGAGCACATCCTGCTCACCCTTATTGAACTGGCAGTCAAGACCTACACATGCTCTTACAACCTCATTAGCAGGAGCCTTATGAACGCCTCTTGCGTTGTCGCTTCTTGCAAACATACCTATAACTGAGCCTGAAGGCGGAATAGCGATGTTCTTCTTGTCCAGCGGATCAAATACCTGGAGCCACGGATGATAAAGTCCTGCGTAGCTGGAGGAGAATATATCACGGTGAGCAAGTATCTCGTCAACCTTCCTTGCGTTTCTGGGAAGATCAAGAACAGCAAAACGGCTTGCAAGATTCTCACAGTGAGCAACAAGCGTAAGCTGTACGTTCGGGTCTGTAACGCCGGGAACAGCCATGATGGAAACAACATCGTTATCAAGGAAGGACTGTATACCGGTTCTGTTGCCTGCACCGCCGTCCACACCGATGAAATCAGCTGCGGAAATATCGGAAGCTGAGCCGTTGCTGCCGCCGCTGAACTCTGTGCTTATGAAAGCAGCCTCTTCATCACCGAAGGATGCAAACGGGTCTGCAATATCATTAGCGCCGTTATATGTAACAGTAATGAGGTCTGATTTAGCTGTCTTCTTCTCTATGAAGTTAGCTGCTTCGATATTGAAGGAAACGTTCTCATAGCTCTCTGTTGTCTCGGCATATTTTACCTCGAGAGAAAGCTCACATGTTGAAAGCACCTTTGTGGGAAGAAGATCAGTATCTGTGATGTCAGCAGAAAACTCATTTACGAATGTAAGAACATTGTCCTGATTCTTCTCGACCTTATTGTATTCAACGGACTCACCCTCTGTGAATGCGACGATATCACCGGGATTGAAGCCTGCGCTGTTCTTTACTCTGTACTTTCTGTCACCGAGCTTTTCAAATGCCTGAGTTCTTGCCTTTGATGAACGGCCTATCTTCAGGCTGATGCTGTCGCCCCATACACCGGGATCCTTGGCTGTAAAAGAAAGCTCTCCTACAGAAGCCTCGGAACATTTAGCACTTGCGGGAGCAACTCTGGTGATAAAGCAGCGTGTACCGCCGTTTACGAAGAAATGCTCTACTGCATATGCAAGAAAACGATAATCACCGAATTCGTTTTCAGAGAGGAAACCACCGTAGGTTCTTCTGAAATCTGCAAAATTTGTTACGAGCTGAGGGATACCGCCTACGGGACCCTTTTCTGCAAGTCCGACGAAACCGGCTGTGCTTGTGCCGACACCTTCCATAGGTTTGCCGCCCGACTCAAACTCCTCAACATAGACACCGGGTGATAAATACTCTGCCATAATGATCGGTCAGTCCTCCTTTAGAGAACAAGACCTTTCCTCCTTTCAGGTTTTATTATAAAGAGAATAGATCTAAGATATGATCTTATTATAGCAGTCAGTTATAACTAAAATAATAATAATGATTATAATTATGCTGACGGATTCTGATAAGAATTACGATCTCTGCCCACGAAATGCAAGCTTATGTAAAATCACATAAGCAAATAAGCAAAACCTTTGTCCTGCAGTTGAAAGTACTGCTGTCAAAGTGCAGACAGGTTAATCCCGGTTTATTAAGTTATTTATTTCATCAGTTATATCAGCTTTATCGGGTTTAGTATTATCATCAGGAAGATCATTTTCATCGGAAATATCTGTCTCAATGTTAATAAGACGTTCAAGAAAACGGGGATTATCCGGCTTCGTTTTTTTATAGGTCTTCATTCTTGCAATTCTCAGCCTGCGGATAAAACGGTTCTCCATTTCAGTTTTTCTGACAATAACTTTTTCCGCAGCCTGCTTTTCCTTTATGATCTGCGGATCCTTTTCGTCACCAGATCTCAGACTGGTAAGGCGCTTTTTATCCTCCTCAAGCGAAAGAATGGGCATGGCCTCTCTTTGCTCTTCACTAATACGCCTTGACGCTATACCTCTCAATTCACGAAGAATTCTGCTCTCCGGAAGGTTTCTGCGGGTGCGGAAGGCAAATGCACCCTTTCCCTTCGAGAACGGATTTGTGTAAAACTCTCCAAAATGATCGTAGAATGTCCTTCTTCTTGAACCCTTCAGTTTCTTTTTATCGCTGGTAAGTGTATCAGAGTGATAACCCTTCTGTGAGCTGACAGAGATAGTCAGCCTGCCAAGATCATCCGTACCTACGGACAGATTATCGAAGGAGCTTTTAAGACCGAACATTTCGCTCAGGTTGTGATCCTTCGGGTTAGGCTCATATCCCTCCATTTTTTTATTCTGCGTTTTTTCGCTGACACGTTCGTGCTCCATGGACTCGGAGGACAGCAGCTTTTCTTCTTTTTGTATAAAATCCATTTCTGTCCTCCTTTTCTCAGCATTGTCTTCAAGTGTTAAGTTTCATATTTACTGCTTTACAACAATGTCATTCACTCTTTAGCTTTATGCTTCGCTGCCTTGCGGCAGCGAGGTTGCTTTCGTGGTGGCCTCTACAAGGGGACGCCCTCTTTCCCAGGGTGTCCCCTCTCCAAAAACAGTCCACCGGACTTTTTTGGATTCACCCCTTGCGGAGGGATTGTGTAAAAAGTGTTTCGCGCTCTGCGGAGCGCGACAAAAGGCTCTGCCTTTGGAAACTGCGGCCTTTGAAAAGGCCGGCGAAACTCTTGTGTTTTTATTTCCGAAAAATTTTTTTAATCATATATCTTCGAGCAAGTAATAATATTCCCCCGCCTCTGCTTTTGTAAAGGCTTTGCCGCTTTTTGCATATTCGTTCTTCACTGAGCGCATTATATGCTTCATCTCCACTGCACTGCTGTTTTCGCGAGCAGCTAGAAATGCGCTGTGGAGAGCTATATTCTTTATATTGCTGCCGGAAAGCTCATAATGTTCCACAAGGAAATCAATATCAATATCCCCGAGGGGAGTTTTTTCCGGAAAAGCCTTTTCCCAAAGCTTCCTGCGGTGCGATGCATCCGGAAACGGAAATTCAATAATATAGCTCATCCTGCGCTTGAAGGCTTCATCAAAATTTTGTACAAGGTTTGTGGCAAGAATGACAACTCCACTGTATTCTTCCATCTTCTGCAAAAGAAATGCCGATTCCATATTGCTGTATTTATCGTTCGAGTCCTTGACTTCCGTGCGCTTTGAAAAGAGAACATCCGCCTCATCAAAAAAGAGGATAACCCGGCAGCTTTTTGCCTTTTCAAATATCTCGTTAAGGTTCTTTTCTGTCTCTCCTATATATTTACTCACAACATTGGCAAGGCTGATCCTGTATATATCCATTCCCAGCTCCTTTGCCATGACTTGTGCGCCCATTGTCTTTCCTGTTCCTGGAGGACCTGTGAATATCATAGAAACTCCTCTTCCGTAAGGCAGCTTTTCCCTGAATCCCCAGCCGCTGTAAACCCTGTGCCGCAGTCTTACCTGACTGCATGCCTGTGAAAGCAGCTCCCTGCTCCTTTCCGGAAGAACGATATCACCCCAACCGAAAACCGGCTCAAGATGAACTGCCTTATCCCCCATATCGGACGCAAAGGAGCGGTAGCAGCCGTTCTTTATATCACCAAGTGTGAGTCTTCTGCCGTCAGACAGCAGACTTGCAAAGCTGACAGCCCGCCTGATATCTCCGGGAGTCATATCAAACTCTCCGATAAGCTCCGACAGGTCAACACCATCCTCAAGTGGAAGACTTTTGCTCATTTCATTCCAGATATGGAACTGTTCCGAAGCGTCGGGTCTTCTTAGCCTGACGGTAAAAACGGGCAAAAAAACGTCCCTTGACGATAGCTCCTTCTCATTTATCACAGCACACAATCCCGTTTCATCTGCAAGTATACGCAGCACACGGCAGCAGTCTTTTTCACTGCCGTCCGTATTCAGCACGGGCACAGCACCCGTCAGCAGCAGCTTAGATGAAAGCTCCGTTATCCGTGCGGGTGATGCATCGGCGGAAAGCCTTATGAATATCTGATCACGTCCTGCAATCCGGAAGGCTCTTTTAATAGCGGTATGCCTTCCGCAGCCGCTTTCGCCTGTAATCTGCAGCACAAACGGAAGCGACGTATCGTTATTTTTCAAAAAAGAAATAATTTCTCCCTGAACACGCTCACCTTCCTTTAACGGAAGGTATTCTGAATCATTTTCGTCAATATATTCAAACGCTTCATCGTTTATCATTCCGGTAAAGACAAAGGATGAAATAAATCCCTTGACCGACATAATACAGCCCTGATCGGGACTGACACCATCGAGAAGTCTGTACAAAGGGGAATCCCCGGTAAGGCTCGGATAAAATGGAATAATATCGTCAAGACCGAAAAAAATGCCGCTCACGACCGCAGGTGTGATATATCCTTCCCGAAGCCCGAAGGTCTTTGAAACTGCATGTGCGGCAGATAAACCTGAGGTAACAAGAAGAGAGAGTGCAAGTGCACATCTGTCAAATTCTTCGCAGCCGAAAACAGAGAACACCCTGTCAAGCGGAGTGTCCTGATTTCTGCTAAGAAGCTCTGTTATCTTACGGGCACGTTTTTCGTCATAGCCTTCTTCGGAAAAATAAGCAATATAGTCTGAAAGCTCCGAAAAAAGCTCACTGTAGCCCTGAAACATTTATTTCACCTCCGGTCTGTATTTCCTTCATAATCGCTGTCTGAAAAACAGGAAAAGAAACGATTCCTCAGCCATTTGCTCGGACGGGTGCCGAATTCCGCATCAAGTCTTGACAGATATTCTTCATAATACTGTCTTGCCTTGTCGGGCTTGCCCAGGGATTTGAAACAACCGAGCAGATCGTACATAAGCTGTTCGGAATACGGTTCCAGTCTTAAAGCGCTTTTAAGCACATCAAGCTCTCTGTCGGGCTGTCCGCAGGATCTGTAATGCTCTGCAAGCAGCATACAAAGATCCGTATAGCACCTGTCGTAATATTCCCGCTTTTCATTTGCCCACGGTAGATCGGTATTTCCGAGATAGCTGCCCCAATAGGTGCAGTCAGACTCGGATTTCTGAAGTGCCAGCTCTCTGTCGCCTTTTTCAAGCGCCGTGCATATTTCGTTAATCCGGATGTCGGCGTCACTAAGCATAGTCATATCGAGGCTGTAGCATTTATTCTTGTAGCATATTATATTCTCAATGCCAAAAGGTGCCAGCTCACGGCGCAGATGATAGATCATATTATGCAGCATTGCAACAGCATTTGCAGGCATATCCTCAGGCCAGAAGGCATTCAGCAGTTCCTCCCTGTTAACGGGTCTGCCGCCGGTTTCCATAAGATAAACTATAAGCTCTGCACTGCGTTTTGTTTTGCACTGTATCTCTGTCTGCCGCTCTCCTGCAAGAAGTCTGAGAGTTCCGAAACGTCTGACTGTAAGTACGGGTGTTCCGGGCTGCTTTTCATCAGCCATTGAATGCAGGACATCAAGCTCCTTCTGATACATAAACGGCAGCGGCAATGAATTATTTCTGAGATATTCCAGCGCCGTAGTAACATTGCGGCGATAAAGCTCTGGCTTTGAATCAAAGCGAAGAAGTCCCTTATACAGCCGCCTGTAGACGCTGAATTTATTTTCCTTGCCGAACATGCTGTCTGCCATATTGTAGGCCTGTTCCATCTTTTCATAATCGCCTATGTAATAATAATACTGAGCCATTGCGCCCAGGGCTTCGGGATCTGTCATCCTTCCCTTTTCCGTAATTATTCTGCCGCAGCAGCCGATGATCTCAAACTCGTAATTTGCCAGCAGTCTGTCTCCGTACAATCCGAGCAGCCTTTCGGCGCCATCAGCGTTTTTACTTTCGTCAAAGAGATGAACAGCCTGTGCAAAGCGTTTGCTCCGGATATAAAAATCTGAGGCATTATCAGTAATCTGACGTCTCAGCTCAGCGGAAAGACCAGTGCAGAGTATGCGCCTCAATGCCTCGGGATATACAGGATAGGCTCCTCTGCTGACATATCCCTTATTGATTAGTTCACCGAGGAGAAAACCTGTGTCCGTCAGTCCGAGCACATCTCCTGTTATCTCATCATTTTCCGCTGTCAGGAAAGCCGTCCTCCGGGCATAATCCAGAAGCGACCCACTCATCTTACAGAATATATTCTGCTCTGCATACTGAGGGAGAAAGGTCTGTTCAACTGCGATTTCGAGATTATCACAGTCGTTGCTGAGTATTGCAGCCGCCGCTACAGGCCAGCCGCCACTGACTCTTTCGAGGGAATACAAAAACCTTTCATCGCAGTCCGCCCTGTATGCAAGTACAAGCTCCTTTAACATATCTCTGTCAAAGCGCAGCTCGTCTATACCAATAAGCTTCGCCTTTCCCTCTATAACATAGGGCATCAGGCAGCAGGGTACAGTCCTTACGGCGAAAATCACTTTGATATATCCTTCAGACGCTGCCTCCGCCAACGTTTTCAGAAAAGATGCTGCCGCCGGATCGGTAATCGAATCTGCATTATCCAGCAGCAGAACACCGTCTATATCACTGATATGCTCTGTCAGTTTAAGCGCTGAAGTATCCTTTTCCCCACACTGACCATCGGGCAGTGCTCCATTTATTAATGCATCAAGGCGGCAAAGGCTGTTATCCTCAGCACCAAGGGAAATATACACAGCCGATCTTTCTTCCTCATAAAGCTGGTAAAGATAGCCGCTCTTTCCCCAGCCTGCACAGCAGCAAATAATATCAAAGCCTGAAAGAGCCCTGCGATCTTTTCTGCGGACATAGCCGTGGGGCTTTTTCGGTATGTATTTTATTGTTTTATATAGCTTTTTCGGATCCATGTTCATCAATTCCAATTACTTATCAATCTCCCCTGAGGACTGATTCAATCTCCTCCAGAGATGCATCACGATCTAGATACAGAAGATCAAGAAGAGAATTCTTTACAGTATCCTCTGAGTTCATAATCTGCAATGCTCTATTATGGTTAATAATGTCAAACGCATTCTTCATATCTTCTTTACCCGGAGGCTTATCATCGATATCAATGTTAACACCGAGTCTTCCGATTACAATCCTTTTTTTCTCATCGTCTGTAATGTTTTTGATTTCGGGGTGTTGCGGACGAAATTTTTCGAGATCTTTATCAAGCTTAGACATCTTATCCTGTATATATTCATTAACAAGAGACTCTTTCTTTTTCTTGATCGCACTCTGGGCTTTTAAATCAGATACTCTCTCATATTGCTTTGTGATAGTTGTTAGAGCACCGATAGCGCCGCCTGCCGCCTTCGTAAATTGTCCGAAACCCGTATCTGCCCATGAAGGAATGGCGTTAAAAAGCGAACCAACACACGAAGCGACACCTCCGATTGTACCTGCAATTCCCTTTGTGCTTTGATTTGCCCTGATGGAGTTCATTTCTGAAGCTTGCTTCATCGCATACTTTTTAGCTTTAATACTATTCAAACGTTTCTCGTCAGCTTTATAGGTATTCCAGTCTGCGTTTTTTACATTTTGAGAAAGTTTAGCTTTTACATCTTTTTCCTCTTTATTATTTGTGTCTGTAGCATTCGCCAATTCCCCGGTCCATTTTGTTATTTCTCTTCTGTACTCCTTATCTGCCGAGCTGGCGCTCCAGGCAAATGCCGAGCCGATAGTTCCCATGGTTGAGCCTACAAAGCCCATCCATCTTGTAGCTCTGTTTATGTCGGTATCTTTCTGATCGCCAAACAACCCAAGACCTGTCGCAGTAATTTTCGAGGCGTTTGCAAGCAAACCAAAAGCATTTGAAGTTATACCATAATGAGCAGCAATTTTTTTTCGTCTGTTTTTTGTTTTGAGCTTTGATGCATTGATTCCAATTCCGATACCGTTATTTACACCACCCCAAAGAGACATTCCCATTGATAATAGGTTATTAGCTGCCTTAAAAGGTGCATGATCTTCCTGATACTTTTGTTTCTGTGTTATTTTAGCTGGTTGTTCGACTCCACCTTTTTTAATTTTTAACAAGTTAGAATCATAATTTTTTTCCTTATTATCAGCATAAAGCTCTCTGAATGCCATGGTAGAATTCCCAATACCTAACAAGGTGTTGATTCCGTCCATAGTCATACCTGAGGCAAGCATATAATTATTAAGAAAAGAAGAACCTCCGCCAGATGCTACCTGGGCTGCCGGTACTCCTCCTTGAGCCGCAGGACCCGGTTGACCGTTTACACCGCCGCCATTTGGTACTGCAGGCACCCGGGCTCCTCCTTGAACTGCAGGACCCGGTTGACCGTTTACTCCGCCGCCGTTGGGTACTGCAGGCACCGGGGCTCCTCCTTGAACCGCAGGACCCGGCTGACCTTGTACACCACCGCCGTTCGGGGCTGCAGGATTACGTTGAGCTGCAGCATTTCGCTCCGCTGCTTCAATCTCACGCTTGATCATTTCCTGTTCAGCAGCTTTAGTAGCTCTATAATTAGTAACAAGCTCTGTTTTAAGCGTATTCTTTCTTGTATTTGCATCCGCAGGCTGTACAGGCGCTCGCCTTCGCAGTGCATTCTGCCCGGGGTTTCCCGGAGCCGGAGCCGGGGGCGGAGCTGGAGCAGGCGGAGGAGGAGCCGGTTGTACCGGGGGTGGTGCCGGTTGAGGAGATTGAGAATTATTGCCCGTCGGGGGAGCATCAGGCTCCTGACGCAGCTGACTGACATCACTCTGAGGTGGCGGCGGTGCCGGAGCAGGTACCTGAGAAGCTTGAGCCGACTCATCAGAAGACTGAACAGACTCAGCCGGATGCTCTACTCTTGTTGAAGCAGGCAATGAAGTTGTGATAGTTGGATTGTTTACAGGTTCGCCGCCTGCATCTGCAAGCGAAGGTGATTTTTCGCTCAACGTGTCATGGTTGGATTCAAGATCATTATCTTCGACGGCTGAATCCTCATCCTTATTTTCTTCTTCTTCGCTTTCGTCTTTGACTTCTTTTTTTCTTCCCTCGTCTTCCTCTTCCTGAGTACCAAGTAAAGTCTCACCAGGCATTTCTTTTACCCCCTTCCGACTTAAGTTTTTTAAGAATAAATACAACTTTCATTTATGTCATATCATCAATCGCCTCTGAGTACTGACTCTACATCCTCGATTTTGGCGTTCTCTTTGAGACGAAGAGCCTCAAATATTTTCGCTCTCACTTCATCACTTGAATTCATGATATTGAGTGCTCTCTTGTGATTGATCAGGTCAAACGCCTTATCATAATCGGCAGAAGACAGCTCATCATCGGTTATTTCAAGATCTACTCCGAGACGCGCCATCAGAATCCTTTTTTTCTCCTTTTGCGTTACTGTAGCGAAATCCCTATGATCACGATAGAATTCTTTTACCTCAGCGTCGAGCTTATCCTTCTTTTTCTCAAGGTATTCGTTGACAACATCCGTTTTCTTTTCCTTCAGCTTAGAATCCGCATTCTTATCGGATACCTTTTCGTACTGCTTGGCAATATTCGTCAATGCACTTATTGCGCCGCCGGATGCTTTCATTATCTGCCCGAATGTGCTATATCCGAATGCAGGAATAGCTGCTGCCAATGAGGAGGTAAGAGAACCTATTCCTCCTACAACTCCAGCCATACCCTTCCACATCTGACCTTTCTTGACGGTATTCATATCGGACGCCTGTTTCATGGCATATTTCATTGCCTTGAGTTCATTCATTCTTGTTTTCTCTTTTTTGTATTCTTCCCAGTCCCTGTTTGCTTTCGCTTGTTTAACCGCTTTTTTTTGAATTTTTTCCACTTTGCCATTGTAGTCCAGGTTTTTCGACAAGCCTTTCGTTCTATTTACGATCAACCTTCGGTAATTCCAATCCACAGCACTTCCTAACGTGTTGATAGACGAGGCCAATAATCCTGCACCTGCGCCGGCAACGCCCATCCAGCCGGTTGCGGCAGCTGTTTTCTTTTTGTCCTGATTGCCAAACAGGCTCAGACCTGATGCAGTAAATTTCGATGCATTGGCAAGGAGACCGGCAGTATTTGTAGCCATTCCAAAAATACCGGACCACTTTTTTCGATTGTTCTTCGTGGTCAATGTATTCAGTCCTGATAATCCGAAGCCGGCAATGTTAGAGAGTCCGCCCGTTAATGAGGTGAGCATAGAAACACCTGCAGTGCCCATCTTGAGTTTATCAGCACTGGTCTTTGATTTTTTCTGATCGTCCTGAGCAGCCGCATCATCCGCAGGTGTGTCAGACGGCGTGGTATCGGTCGGTGTGGTATCGGTCGGTGTTGTATCATCCGGTGTACTTTCTGATTTGTTTTTGCTTGCCTGAACCAGGCCTTTGTATCCCATACCTGAATTTAGTACACCTACACAGGTATTGACAACATCGTTTGCAACACCCGTAATCTTCACAGCTTTACCTACATGCTCTGCCATTTTGCTAATTCTGCTTGGCTTTCCCGCCTCCTCGCCATCTTTTTTCCCTAATTGCTCCTCTCTCTCCTCTTTTTCCACGCTCTTATTGTGGAGATAATTGGTAACAAGCTCTTCCTTCAGGACATCTGCTTTTTTGGCCGGATCATAAGGAGATTTTGCTTTATTTTCTATAGTGTCATCAACGGTGCTCGCCATTCTCATTAAAGCGCTTCTGTCTTTGATATTTACTTCATTTTTGTCCTCGTTCTGATCATCGTCTTTATCTTTTTCCTTATTTTCTATTTCCGGCTCTTTATTTTCTATTTCCGGCTCTTTATTTTCTATCTCCGGCTCCTTGTTTTCTATCTCCGGCTCTTTGTTCTCTATTACATCATCATTGAACTCATCATCTTCGCTTACATCTTCACTCTTTGTTGCTGAATCGTCGTTTTCTGTCACTGAATTATCTTTTCCCTCTGTTTTATCTTTTTCTGTTTCGTCTACATCAACATTCTTTTCTTCATTACCGGTATCGTTGCCATCTTTTTTTACTCCGCCGGTCTTGCCGCCCGTTTTTTTACTTCTGAACCAACCAAATATCCTCGGCATGTTTTGCGCCTCCTTAATATTTTTTCATATTTCAATGTAATTCTATAAAATCAGATCAAAAGCTGATAATCCTCCTGCATAAGCTGTACGGCAGTTTTTTCGCCCTTCAGTAGCGGCAGCAGGATCTTTTTTCCCTCAGCGCAAACAGCTGTAACAACATCCAGGCATGCCGAAATGCTTTCCAATACGCTATCATCATCAAGTTCGTCTATGAGCAGTGAATAATTGTAATACAGCACTCCCACACCGGTCATAACTCCGAAACCTCCCATACGGATACTCAGGTTGAAATCCGGCAGTATCATGAGAAGCTCCTCCATTATCTCAGGTGGCAGATCAATGGATATGATCGAAAAATAATTCATTGTTGTACATTCATATCCCGGATCGTCAAACGTGAGGGTAATATCCTTTGGTAACGCCTCATCATCATCAAAGCTGAGAGTGATGACATTTCTTCCGTTTACATCCTCAAATTCAAAAGGTATCTGTGCTTTGTCCAGTATTGCTCCGATAATTGTCAGCAATTCAGTTTTTTCCATAGCTCTCACCTCACTGTGCTGCCGAAGCAGACTTTATTTCTTCCAGTGTAACCTGACCATTCAGAAGTCCGTACAGCATATTTCCTGTTTCAAAAACAGTTCTTTCCATAAGGAAAAGACTTCTTGCAGAATACTGTATCGCTGTCATTTCATCCATATCATCAGGAACTATCGCACTCTGACGGAAAAGCAGCAGTTTGCCTTCCTTGACCAGAACAAAATTGCCGTAGCTTAGCGTCGGATCTATATAGCAGATTGCCTTGCCGAGCTCATCAAGCTTTTCCTCGGGAATATGGGCAAATGGCATAATCAGATACTGCAAAAGCACAAATCCGTTTTTTCCGTCCTCGATTTGTACCGAATATGCGATTTCTTCATCCTCCTCGAACGGCGAAGGTGAGCTCATCAGCAGGATAGGTCCGTTTTCCTGTTCCTCCACATAACATTCATTGAAATGATCCTCGGCTATTTTTCCGAGCTGACCGAGAAATTCAGAAACATTTTCTGATAACATTTTTACTCCTCCGTTTCATCTGCCGAGATAATCAAAATCTGCGGCTGTCAGTATTTTTCCGTATTTCAGGAAATTTAGCTTTATAGCCTCAATTATATGTTTGTTTTTTATGCCTGTACCATCAGAGGCTGCGAGATAGGCTGCATTAGTGAGTATTTCCTTTATATTGCTGCCTGAAAGCTCAAACCGTTCAGCAAAGAATTCAAAATCGAGAGGTTCATCCACCCTTGCGCTCTTTGGAAGAATTGTTCTCCAGAGATTGAGTCTGACATCCTTATCCGGAAATACAAAATTTATCATAAACTTAATTCTTCGTTTGAAGGCATCATCTATATTATTTACATAGTTGGTCGCGAGTATAGTTATTCCCTCATGATCCTCGAGCTTTTGCAGAAGAAAGGCAGTATCTGCGTTTGCATAGCGGTCGTTTGAATCCTTGACCTCGGAGCGCTTGGCAAACATCGAGTCAGCCTCATCGAAAAAGAGCATAGCATTGATGTTTTTCGCCTTTTCGAAAAGTGCACTGATATTCTTCTGTGTTTCTCCGATATACTTGCTTGTAAGCTGGGAAAGGTCTATCCTGTACAGATCGAGTCCGAGCTCGTTTGCCATTACCTGTACAGCCATTGTCTTTCCCGTTCCGGGAGAACCGTAAAACAGAGCGCACAGTCCTCTGCCGTACGGAGATTTCTTTCTGAACCCCCAGTCCTCGTTTACAATGCTACGATATCGCACCTGATCGCAGATGATCTTCATCTGGCGCTTCTGCTCCTGACCGATTACAAGATCGTCCCAGGTGAAAACGGCATTTATGGGAGATGCCAGAGTGCCCAGCTGATTCGTTGAATGCTGGCGCACAGCCTGTGTCACAATACTGTCGGAAACCGGCTCTCTGTTTACTGAGGACAGTTCAAGGGCAGTTGCTGCGGCTCTTTTTATAGATCGCGGCGTCAGGATATATTTATTTGAATATGACAGAACGTCTATATCATTTCCCTCAAGATAATGTTTCCAGAACTGCACACGTTCATTTGCAGTAAGCATCGGCAGTTCTATGGAAAGCTGCTCGGCAGAGGTATCTTCAAAGGAGCTGTCCTTTTCCGGGGTCAGCCAGAAAACAAATCTGAACAGTCTTGATATAGTATTTGCCGTATCGGATATTTTATCGGCAAGAGAGCTTTTTTTCTGTATGCCATCGTTATCCGATTCGAAAAGGGATACATCAACAGAAAAGCAAGGTATGGCACCGATAAGCATAGTCTCACAGTATATCATATCGAGAAATTTATCAATATCATCATAATCCCTTCTTATCAGGGCGGGAAGATCTATCCTGATAAGCCTGAGACCTACCTTTGAAACTGCACACCAGGCTGTGTAGCCCCTTCCTATACCCTTCGGACCGTAAAGATTCAAAACCGAACAGCCCTTTTCCCTGAAAGCATTATTTATAAAAAAGGTTTCGGCTTTTATGACAGTGTCATCTCTGACGGGTATATATTTTTCTTTCTCATATTCATAAGGGATTTTACAATAGTCTGACAAAGTTCTGTCGATGCTGTTTTTTCCCAGAAGATATGCCGCAACACGTCTTGAAAGAACAAGTCTTTCCGATATCTCGGTTCGGTCACGCTTTTTCAGCTCTTTTGTACACAGGAAACGGGAAAAAGCCGATTTACCCGACAGCAAAGCCGCACTCTGTGCACTAAGCCCGGACAGTGCCTCATACATTTTTATAGCGAGCCATTTTGTCGCATACATATCCGAGGAATTATTATGAAGGAAGGTAAATATACCCTCATATTTTCTGTCATACTCCACAGACAGTGCAAGGAGCATGCAGAAGCTCTCAAAATCACTAAGCTCAAACTTTGCCCTTACGATCTCAAATGCAGGCAGAAAGTCCTCTTTTGCACTTCTTTTCAGACGCTCCTGTATATGAAGCACCGCAAGTCTGAGCTGATCTCTTGCCTGCTCAGAGACAGGCTCTGTATTTCGTCTTTCTATGCCTGCCGAAAGAAGTCCGCCCACATCCCGTGAGGATACCGAAAGATCCCTGAGCAATCCGGTTCTGAGATCATCGGGGATATTAGCAATATCAATGCTCTTTGCACCGGCCATTATTGTAAAGCCCATATCCAGAAGGGAAAAGAGATCCTTCAGATGCTCATTACTGTTTTTGTATGATGTAAACTGTTCGGCAAAACTGAAATAGGAATAATAAAGATCTTCTGTTTCCATTTTCGATCCTTTCTGTTATCCGAAATAGCGGAAACCGAGTATTGTTGTATCAAGCTCGATAGATCTGCCCTGTCTGAACTGTTCAAGAGTGTTTTCAAGACTGCCGATCATATCATTGAGATAATAGTTTTCAGAGGAGATCCTGTTGATCTCGTCCTCCAGCCTTTGTCCGGTAAAGACCTCACCGCTGCTGTTTCTCATTTCGGAAATGCCATGAGATGTCAGTATCAGTGAATTGCCCTGCTGAAGCTGGACTGTTTTCTGTGTGAATGAAACGCTCCTCATTTCGCCGAGATTGTACTGAATAAGCTGCTCCTCTGCTTTATATGGTTCTCCTGCCGTTTTGATAAGCATCGGCGGCATACCTGCATTAACATATTTCATCGTACCGTCTGAAAGGTCTATATCAATAATCAGTGCACAGACAGTCATACTTTTATCGTTTCTTTCAAAGCTGCACAGACGGTCGTTTGTTTCCGCTGCAATCCTGAAAGGCTCAGTTTCCATTCCTGCAAGACAGCGTATACTTTCGGACGCAAGCATGGACATAAGCAATGAAGGAAGGGTCTTTCCTACAGATTCACCAAGAACTATGAAAAGATGGTCGCTGGGCGTGAGATAGTAGTTACAGAAGCTGCAGCTGTTGTAAACTGTATTTTTCATGCTTGCATACAGCTCAAAGTCCTTCCTTTCCGCAAATGCCGGATAGGTGCTGTCGGCAGAAAGAGCAGAGCGTATAGTATCGGAAACGTCAAGCTCGGCTCTCATTCTCTCATGCTGTGTCGCCGCATCTTCAAGCTCGTGAGCATTCCGGACAATGGATTCCGCCATCTTGTTAAAATTGTCGGTCATTTGCTCTATTTCATCGTGGGTATGTATCTCAGTAACAGGGGTATAGTTGAATTCATTTCCGCCGGAAACGAAAGTATCCATCCTGTTTGAAAGCAGCTTAACAGGCCGCACTATGCTGCGCCGGATAAACAACAAATTGACAATCGCAAAAAGTATGATCAGAAGCGCAAATACCACAGCCATTCCCAACGTTGTACCTACGGCTGTAATTGTGATCGTTTCCATCGGCAGAGTAAGACCGATAACCCCGAAAACTTCACCGCTGTCAACCATCAGAGGCACTACTGCAAGCATCATCGAAGGTCTTCCGACAGGAGTGTAGTTTATCCGGTACTGAGGCTCTTTGGTCTGATAGGCCGCAAGAGTAAGATCATATTCGTGAAGATTTTCGAAGCTCTGTCCAAGCTCCATTTTCCGTACCGATGTATCATTTTCTTCGACAATATCAAAAATAAATTTTGCTTTATCAATCAGATTGCCGTCCTTATCCGTCATCGGTTTATATACAAAAAGATCCGAAAGATTGAATTCGCTTTTTATGCTGCGAAGATCGTTTTCCGTGACCTTGTAATAGTCATCCGGACCTTTTTCCAGCCAGTTTTTGGCCTTCTCTGTATCTATGATATCAGAAGAATACCGGCCGCAGACCAGAAGCAGGCTTTGTGCACTCAGAACAGACCTCGAATAACTGATATGGAACACTATACCTCCGACAATAAGCTCAGCAATAGCAAGCAGTATCAGAAATTGAAGGCTGATTCTGAAATTTATACTCGTATATTTTTTCATAAAAACAATTCCACCTTTTCTCAAGGTTTATGCCGGATCATATCGTAGTAAGATATTTTGGGTATGTTTTCTCCGATCCGCCGGAGATAGATTTGTCGCAAAGCTGAATATATCTCTTGGCGATTTTATCGCTTCGGTCATATTTCAGCAGTTCGATAAAGCACGAACGTGCCTGCAGCGGCCGGTCTTCAAGAAAATGCTCCACGCCTGTTTCAAAAAGAAGACCGCTTCTGCGTTTACTATATTTTTTTTCGGCGCTGTCGCCGTCAAATACATCATAAAGGGTATATGTCTTGTTTTCTGCACTACTGTGAATCAACCCTATTTTCCGGCTCGCAAAACGGTTTTTGAAGCCGATTATATGATCTGCAAGATTTGAAGTTATCAGAATTGAAGCATCTGCTTTGCGGCAGGCGCTGCTGAGAACAGAGCACAGCTCAAGCGCCTCTGATACGGCAACTATTGTACTGTAGCTTCCGCATACCACATCGCTTATAAATACCTTTCCGTAGGTGATGCCGACCGAAACACTGAAACCGTCGTTGATATCTGCTAAAGCATTGGCCTGCTGGCAAATGCTTATTCCACAGATAAGAGCATCCTCAGCGTTCCTTTCAAAAGCAACGGATATACCGTTGGCGGATACCTTTATCACCCTGCCCGAATTAGCTTCAATCAGCGGTACAGCTAACTTGAGGGTGCTTATCAGCGCTTTCAGGAACTGTTTGCTGTTTCGGCTTTTTGAAAAATCGTCAGAGGATATGAATATATTTGCAAGAGCAGTATATGTACCCTCAGTCTGCCCGATATGAAAGGACTTTTCGACCATTTTTTTCACCTCTCCTTACGGAACCTGAATATTTGTTGTTCCGGGATTGAGTATCTGAATCACGCCGCCGTAGGCGCACATGAGCTTGCTTGTATTGTTAAGTGCAGGCTGACCGCCGACAAGCACCGTAGGACTTCCCGGTGCCCAGGGAGCTGTCAGCACAGGTACACAGGGCATTGGTGTCAGCACTCCGAGAGCGGCTGCCGTTGCAGATGCAACGGTAGGATTAGACAAACAGGTGCACATACCAAAAGGCATAACATTCACCATAGGCTTGTTGTCCATAATATTGGCTATGGGAGTGTTCGACATAGTTTTGTTTAACGGAAGAACATTCAGCGCGGAAGGCGCCATTCCGAAGGAGCACATTATCTGTGCACCGCCGCATACTGCAAATCCCATTTATCTTACCTCACTTGTATATCATTTTATCCTTGTGTCAGATCCGGACGGAAACACTGCGGATCAATATTTTCATATTCCCTTTTAAGCGTCACGCTGCCGACTGATTCGCATATCAGTTTTGAAGATGCCCCACCCGCTCCGAGTATCATAAAAAATCTTCCGCTTTCATCAGTAGTGGCAGAATATGCCGGCATAAGTAAAGAGCCTACCCGAGAGTGATCCCATTTTAACTGAGCTGATAACTGATATCTGCCGTTTCTGCAGTCGGGATCCGATGACATAGTGAGAAACACATCCTCACTGCTGCCTTCACTGCCGGTGAGCCTGAAGCTCCTGCCGTCAAGGCGAACTCCGTCCGGATGAAAGACCGTAACTTCGCTGTCCCCTGCCTTGCAGTCTGAAAGCAGCTTGAAGCCGGATGACTTGTTGCAGTTTACTATTGTAACTGCCGAACCCGGTTCTGCTTTGCCCTCAACGCGCAGACAGCCCGAGGGTACGGGATAAACTCTTCCGGGTTTCAGCCTCAAGACCAGCATCTGCATTGATCCTTCCGGAATATTCACATTCTTGCTGCTTAGAATGAATTGTCCGCCCTCAGCATTCACGGTATAGCAGCCCGGTCTGAGATCAGTAAAAACAAACCATCCGTCATTCTTCTTTATAGGAGGTTTTTCTTTTTCTATCCAGGCTCTCGCATTGCTTCCTGTTATCTGTCTGCCTGTCAGGTCATCAAGCAGAAGCACCGCAAGCGATACCCTGCTCAGTGCCCTGTGACCAATAGGAAAGTAATCATCCATTCAAGTTTCCCCCTGCTTTTGCTATGCTGTCAGCCTTTTCGTATCTGACCGATAGTAATATCTGTTTCCCTTACTCTTGTAATAGTCTGTATCTTTTCGGATTCGATCTCGACGGGATAGACTTTATAAAACAGTGACAGCCTATAAGGTGGGTCGTTTACACCCCATATCCTTGTTTTCTCTTCTGCCTCGAGCTCAAGCAGCTCTATTTTGGGAGGATACTGCAGTGCGCTGAACGGCGCACCGAAAAGTTCTCCTCTCATAAGAGGGGTACCCTCGAATATCTGCAGGACTCTGCCAAGAATTTTTGCCTCTTCAAGAGAACGGAATTTTATGTCGCTGGCAGAATAGGCTGTAATCATGAAATACAGATCAAGAAACATTGAAGGACTCCTCAGTTTATCGTTTCCCACAGCCGTTCTGTTCACTGATACTATATCCGTGTTGCGCTTGACATCATAGAGAAGTATGCCGAGATTTACATCTCCTCTGTCTGCAGGATGGCACATACCGATACCCTCGGTATTCTGAATGATGTCAGGTACCATTCCCTCTCTGAGAAGCCTTATCAGAGCATCTCCTACATCTGATATTATCTGATAACCGGGCATTTTACCCATCCTTTCACTTAAGCGGCAGAAGACTGCTGCGACTGTTCGCCGGTGCTTGTCTGAATTTCATTGCCGCTTTCATCATAATATACTCCCTGGCCTGTTTCCTTACCGACACGGAATTCGCCGATATAATATATATTGCCGTTATCGTAGAATTTCCTGCCCTGACCGTCATATTTGCCCAGATAGAAACCGCCGTCATAGATCATTATTCCGCTGTCGTTATACAGCTTGCCGTTTCCGCTGTAAACACCCTCTTCAAAGCTGCCGTTATATTTTATTACTCCGTTTTTATAGAGGATTCCGGTTCCATCGTACTTTCCGTCTTTGATCTCGCCGGAATATACAGGCGTATCTCCGTTTTTGATCATCACGGTTCCGGTTACGACATTTCCGTCTTCGTCAAGCTTGCCCTTTCCAGTGATATTGCCGTTTTTGTCGTAGAATGTACCTTCACCGAAGTATTTGCCATTCTTGAATCCGCCTTCATATACGAGAACACCCTTCTCATAGAGCGAACCTGTACCTTCGTACTTACCCTCTACAAATGCTCCTTCGTATATCTTTTTGCCGGTCTTGGGATCGTAAAGCGTTCCTGTGCCGTTATATTTGCCGTCCTTGACTTCACCGTCATAAAGAAGCTTGCCGTCATCGGTTTTTATCTGTGTGGAACCGTTCTGGACATTTCCGTCCTCATCAATATTACCGCTGGAAATGACGTTGCCGTCCTCATCATAAAGCGTGCCCTTACCCTTCATTTTACCATTGGAAAAATCGCCTTCATAGGTAAGCTTACCGTTTTCATATAGCTTGCCGGAACCGTTATATTTTCCTTTGGAGAACTCTCCGTCATATTTCAGGATATTATCCTCATATTCCATTCCCTTGCCGTCATACTGACCTTTAACAAACTGTCCGTCATATATGAGATCACCGTTATCATACAGTTTTCCTTTGCCGCTGTAAACTCCGTTTTCAAACTGTCCGTTATAAACCAGCTTGCCTGTTTTCTCGTCATACAGCTGACCCTTACCGTTATATTTGCCCTTATCGATCTCACCGCTGTAAAGCACTGATCCGTCATCTGTCAGTATGGTAGCAGTACCGTTGAGAATACCGCCGTCACCCATTGTACCTTCTGCAATAGTCTCTCCCTTTTCGTTGTACAGAACGCCCTGTCCCTGTATCTTTCCCATTACGAATTCACCATCGTAACAGAGAGAGCCGTTTTTATACAGCTTACCGTTGCCGTTATATTCTCCGTCAGTAAACTTTCCTTCGTAAATCAGATAATTGTCCTTATATTTCTTTCCTGAGCCATTTGGTTTCCCGTCCTTGAAATTTCCCTCATAGACAAGCTTGCCGTCTTCGTAAAGCATTCCGCTTCCGTTATAGAGCCCGTTTACAAAGGCACCCTGATATTTAAGCGATCTGTCATCCTGATTATAAAGCGAACCCTGTCCGTTATATACACCTGCACTGAATTCGCCGGAATACTTTACAAAGCCGTTCGGATAATATTCCGTTCCGACTCCGTCAAAGGCATTGGCAGTGAAATTGCCCTCATAATTGAGCACACCTGTTTCATAATACAGTCTTCCCTGACCGGAATACTGATCAGCTGCGAAAGACCCTTTGAATATAAGCTTACCCTGGTAATTATACAGAGTTCCGTCTCCCTCAACTCTGCCTTTTTCAAGCCTGCCTTCAAACAGAAGGTCCTCAAGCTGCGGTGTTCCGAATAATCTTACCCTTCCTGTATAATTAACAACATCGGTTCCGTTTATCCACATATCCTTAGTAAACCACCAGCTCACTATAAGAGGATAACCGAACTTTATCATCAGTATCGCTAACAGAATCAGTATCAGAAAAATCAGCAGTATCAGCTTTTTTGCGACAAATTTATCCCCTATTATCGCATATTGCTTTATGCTGTGAGGCTTTGCTGCGATACCCTTGGCGCCGTCCTTGACATCGAGCGCCATTTTGCTGACAATATTCTGCGGGTTAAGCTTGCGAAGAATTGACCTGCCGAACAGAAATACAGGCGTGATAAATATTCTTTGAAATTTTTTATAAAACAGCTTAAACGCTGAAAACAAATCAAAACCCATTCATTTCACCTTCTGAGCCCATCCTCATCCTGAGGTTTCCGGGCTGTCTCTTTCTATAGTGACCGTACCTATCGATGTAAAGTGTCCGTTATTATCATTATTTCTGCCGGGATCTATGATCGTATAGATCAGATAACAGATCGAAGCGATAATCAGTCCGATCATAAGAAACTTCTTCAGCAGATTGAATACCTTTTTAATTTTTTCCCACAGCTTGTACCAGAAGGTCCTGGGCTGCTCGGAATCCTCGTCATAGCCCTCAAGCTTAACCATCATGGCATAGTATTCTCCGTAGAGGTCTATCATGCGTTCCTGAGAAAGCTCTGGCAGACGCCTTATAAAATCTGTGATTATATCGGGGACCTTTCTTTCAAGCTCCTTTGCAAACAGAAGTCTGAAAACAGGCTCGATACATGCTCTGCCGTTTGCTGACCTGTCGGAAGTAATATCGTAAACAGGATAATTGAAGCTGACCGAAAGATCGGATGATATAACCATACAATCCGGGTCGAAGCATTTTGCAAGAAAGTAATCCGGCATATCCTGAAGTACTATCCTTTCAAGAATCCTACGTCCCAGTTCAAGCCTTTCCTTCAGCGGAAGGCTTTCTGTTGCGAGTTTTGTGCTGAGTGTAATACCCTCTGTGTATTTCATTACGAGACAGAATTTGCCTTCAAAAATGAAATGCTCAATATAGTCCGTAAACGAATCTCTGTTTATATTATCAGTAAGCCATCCTGCAAGCTCTGCAAAAAGGCTTCTGTCCTTTATACTGAATATTCTGCACAGGCCTCCGCCGCAAATATTTCTGCAGATATAGCAGTCATAGACCTCGCCTCTCTGCTTTACTCCGACTATGGGATAATCGTGTTCATTTGTACTGATTACCAAGCGGCAGCGCCTCCCTTCCCAAAAATTATTTATGTATTATTCTCTGACGACTACCATTATTGACGCCTTTAGCTCGGGATAAATAGCGCTTTGTGCAATAACCTCATACACACCCTCCGTGTTCGGAGCAGTATAAAGACCGTTTGCATCAATATCTCCGCCCGTATCGGGAGAAACCGACCAGCGTACTGTTTTATTAGTCATATTCAGGCACACTGCCTCAAGATAGCGCGTCTCTCTGGGTCTTATTACAAGTGAATTCGGCTTTATCATCAGCTTCATTCTGCTCTTCTCGCCCACAGCCTCGTCTATATCTCTTATAGCTGTCCACCTGATGTCCAGATAATCGTTAAGTATTGTTGACTGAGTCATAATGCCTATCACAAAGCTGCCCTTTGAAGGATCGAGCTTTGCAGCAAGCTTGATATTCGGTACGTTTTCCTTGAATACCTCTGCATCTCCGAAAACCGCGCCGTCGTTTTCTGTTTTTATTCCCAGCACAATAGACACGCTTCCGAGACCCAGACCGTGTGTAAT
>ONAX01000030.1:23288-30891 GCA_900315875.1 uncultured Eubacteriales bacterium
CAGAATAGAATACTTTATTTTTAGGGCTGCCGGAGCTGAGATCAATCCTGCATACTCCGCCGGCAATATCTCTTTCGGAGGCTTTCGGTATTTCAGGAACACCTGTCTTATCAGCTGACTGTACGTTGCCGACGGCAGCAGGTCGCTCCAGACACTGAAGGGCGTTCTGCAGATCATTACTCAGAACGTACTGTCCGAACGGAACATTGCTTACACTTTCGATAATGGCGGTATCGCCTGCGTTTACAAGATTTATTCTTGCAAGATAGAGCCTCTGACCAAGAGCTGCTCTGAAAAGAGAATCCATATCTCTGCTGTAGCTTGCGCTGATAATCGCTTCCCTCAGGTCACCATTTATTATACCTGTTTCCGAGCTACCGGACGCTGTAGCTTCGGTTGTTATCTTATCATAGGCAAGTGTGAATGAGGACGGATCGACCTTAACGTTTCCCTTTGTATTCACAACATTACTTGCTTTCAGTCTATAGGTCAGGGTATATTTCCCCTTCTTTTCAAAGAGCATTTCATTGAATCTTACTGTAAGCACGGAATCATCGTCTGATTCATCCGTCAGGCATATAAGCTGAGCGTCATATGAAAAGGATGCAAACTGCTTTGTGAAGGTTTCTATCTCCACCCTCAGCTCAAGAGTCGAATCCGCATTCACAAAACGCGGAATGACATGTCTTATGCGCAGTTTTCCGTCACTGTATACAGTAGTCGTCTGCTCATAGATATCCTTTACAGAATTTATTCTGTCGTCAGGCTCAGACGAGGTAAGATACAGGCTGTAGCCCTCCTTTATCTTATCGTGTGCCGCCATTCCGTCCGCGGAGGATATGTCAAATGAATTACCCTTTTCTCCCTCTGAGTATTCAAGGCAAAGGTATACATATGCATTGCTGCCCCTGCTCATAGCAGTTTCATAGCCCTTTATCATGGACAGCTTTTTTGTAACCGGAGATTCAACGAGAATCTCACGACCTGTATTGTCAAATGCAAGTCCGCTTTCCACAGATATCGTCTGGTCGTCTATCGCAACAACATTCAGTCCGCTTACAACACCAGTACCATGTACAAGCCTGTTCACAAGCCTTCGCTTGTCATTCATATATTTCTGCTCGGAATTGAAATCCTCAACACTCAGAAGCATACCGTAATAGTATTTATTTCTTTCAAATGGATAAAGCTGTGTATTTTTCATAGCTGTCACCCGATGTCTTCGGGTATTCCTCCTTTATCGTGATCTATTTCCTGCGGCGCGGCGCCGAGTGTGGAAAGCGAAAGCTGTGATCTGCCGTCCAGGACAGCAGGACGATAACTTCCGAGGGAGCTGTTGACTCCCAGATATGCATAATTATCAAGAGATATGAACGGATCAAGCTCCGCCAGTTTCAGTTCAACAGACGCAGGCAGCATTTCCATTGCAAGCCGTCTTATTATCTCAAGGTCATGACCGGGCTTCACAAGCACCGTGACAGTATAAGGACTGCTGCCGTACATAGCAGAAAGCACCATCTCGTTTTTATTCTCGGTATTCTGTCTTACTGCAAAGCCTTCAATTATAAAGGGTTTTTCGCCCAGGTACATTTCAAGCAGTTCCGAAAGACCTTCCTTTGTGCCCCTCATTCGGTAAAGTCTGACAGCATTCAGAAGCAGGATACGAAGCTGTTCCTCAGACCATATGCTTGTATCCCTGATATTCAGCCAGCCGGAAAGCATCTCAAGAAAATCGCTTTCTGCACACTCAGGGTCGAAGCAGTTGGAAATATCGGCTATCTCTGTGTCAAGCTCCTCGTAGAAGGTCTGGAAAATGCCCAGGTAACGCTCAAGGAAGTGATTTTGTCTGTCACTCCTGCGATAGATCTGAGGAAGCTTGTCAATCCAGGATTCCGCCGGAAGATAAATTATCATGTCGTTTATCTTTGCCGAGGTATCATTCGGGCTGTACATCTCCACAAGAAGCCACAGGTATCTTCCGCTCACATCATGTAGTAATATGTCAGATACTCCCGATGCCTGTTTCTTTACCATCGGAGAGAATGCCCTGAGCTTCTGATCTATTGAAAGCTGCTCATCCGAGAAAACGTCATATATAGTCGTTTCTTCGCCTTCAAACTTCATTATTTCCTTGTCACAGGCATAGACAGTAACCTTCAGATCATCGTCAGGACAACCCTCTGTGCTTATTACAAGCCTGTGCCAGTTCATTTCTCGTTCTCCGGAATCAAATATCCTCGTTATAAACCTTCCGACTCCGGCCTTGCTTCTGGATTCAAAGCAAAGATCTCCGCCTTTTACGACCATATTTTCAAGTATTCCTCTGTTATAGTCGTAGGCTTTATTAAGTATAAAATATTTCAGCTTTTCTCTCATAGAAAAGGCTCCTCTGTATGATGAACATTTATCAGTAGCTTGTATTTATCACAAGCTCCAAATCGCTCAGATATGCCATTACATTCGGTGAAAGAAGCAGGTCGCCCTCGCGGGTACGCTGCGCTCCGCTTCCGTCCATTTCAATGCTGAGCGTTCCTATTGATATCACAAAATTCAGCCTGTCGATCATTTCATAAAGCCTGCTGTAGATCAGCTTGGCTCCGAAACGGTTGTTGTAGGCTATAAAGAATTCATCTATTACCTCTTTTATCCTGTCTCTCGGATTTGAAGCGGATCTTTCCGCATTGACCGTCACAAACACTCTTACACCTGAATATTTCGGACTGATTATGCGAAAACCTGTTCCGAGCATACGTTTCTTTTCCAGTGCAGCAAGGATGTTGCGCTTATAGCTTTCACTCGGAACACCCTTTCCGTCCGGTGTCCATGGCTTAACTATTACTGACCTCACCGGATCCTGTCCTGATCTGCCATCATTGATAATCTGACATTTTTCGATTTTCAGTCCCTGAACTCCTGTTATGAAATTCTCAATATCCTCGTCTGTTACAAGAGTTTCTGTTGAACGAAGCAACAAATGAGCCCTGAGGCAGCAGCTTTCAATGCTCTCCTCATCCATTCCGCCGTCCGAACGCCGAAGATTCGAAATGACAATACTGCCGTCGTCTATATCTCCTAAACGATCGATCTTTCCGACCGATACATTTCCGTCTGCCCCAAGTGTTTCTGAGCAGCCGATAAGGAATATCCTTCCCTCGGGTGCCATACCACGTATGCAGTCTCCGAATCTTATAACGCCTTTATCGGTATCAAGAATATATACAAAATCATCAGCTTTTGCCGTTGAAAAATCCTTTACCTTTTTCCACTGCACCAGCTTTCCGCCGCTTGCAGGAAGCTCCGTCATTATAGCGAAGCTATCGTATTCCAGATTGTCGCTGTCAAGCTCGTATTTCTGAAAAGGAAGTCCGAGACCTTCACCGATAACACTGTCTGCAACTAGCGCCTGTGCATAATTTACTATCCTCACAGATGCCGCATTCCTGATATCGGGAATCGACACAGTAACCTCGCCGCCCTTTTCTATCCTTTTTTCAAAATTCGGTACTGGCGCAAAAAGGCCATCTTCTCCCTGAAGGAATATTCTCGTCGTACCGGTGACGGACAGCTCTGTATTAAGACTAAGCTTTTCCGTAACCGGAATATCAAAGTATTCCGCCAGAGTCTTTCTCTGTGTAACGGGCAGAAGTCTGAATTCAAGGCTGCGGATTATCGGGATAGTATCGTATTCACCTTCGGTGAGTCTGAAACGGATAAAATAGGCTTTGCTCCCTGCTATCACAGACTCATGATGAACGCTATGCGGCTTCATTATTATAATGCCCGAGGTCAGAAACGAGTGGGTATTATCGATACACTCCATTTCTCTCCACTTAGTACCGTCGAAGTATTCAGCCACAATGTTTGCCAACGGAATAAAATCCTCCGGACTTGTAATGGGGTTTCTTCTTACAGGGTCGTTATCACTTATTTCCACATACAGCCTGTGCTGTTCATCCTCCTTCAGAGGTTTGTCAAAGCCGATATAAAACTCCCCGGAGCATCCTGATGGAAAGGGCTTTATCCTCAGATTGCCGCCGAATGCAAGGGAAGACCTGTCAACCACTCTTTCTTCCTCTCCGCTTACGCTGATACAACAGATTATCCTTGCAGAAGATATGTAGGTTCTTGCATCCGCCTCAAAACATATCTCTCCTGCATAGAATCTCGTTCCGGCTGTAGCAACAATATCCTCGGGATAGGTAACTCTCACCTGTGTTGAGGAAGGCTTCTTTGTCTGCCTGTTTATCCCGAGAAGCTTGAAGAACTTTCCGATATTTTCCGGTCCGATCCTGTTGAGATAATACTGCTGGATCTCCTTGAACCAGGCGAACATTTCAAGCATGGTAACTCCGGGATCGTGGTAGTTAAGATCAGTCCATTCCGGGTATGTGCTGACTATTCTGTTTTTCGCGTTTTCCAATATATCGTCAAAGCTCTCGCTGTCAAGATCAATATCGGGCAGCATCCGATTCACTTCCTTGCTGATAAGGTTGAATATTATTTCGTATTTATCTGAGTGTAATGCTTATATCGTTATCCCCGCAAACAGGAAGGATATAGGCAAGCTCACTTATGCCTTCTGCGTCAATCTCCTTAAGACTGCCCGAAGCATAAACAAATGTGGTGATTTTTATATTTTTTATGTAATCTATATTTTCAATGCGAAGCATTGCGCTTCTTATCTGATGCTCATTGGGTATTCTTCCGAGCATCCATTCATTATTTCCTTTTGAGCCGGAATAGGAGCCTATATGCTCCCTTATGCATCTGTCGACTGTCCTTTTTAGTTCAAAAATACCGTCAAGACTCTTTGCAACAAGTTCTGTTTTGATATTCATCCTGATGAACGTCGGTTCTGTTACAAAAAATGCATCTTCTCCGGCCAATGCCCCCGACATTCTCGGGATCATATAGCTTTTTATTTCGTTTCTCAGTTTGCTGAAATCGCAGTTCGGGCTTTTCAGTACTACAAGAGTAACGGTTCCCCTTTCCCTGCTGCCCATCAGGTTCCTTCCGCTGTAGCATCTTACCTTTTCAATGCAGCTCGATAAACAGATTGCAAGCTCTTCAAAATCTCTTGCCGTAATTGCCCTTCCCTGAGTCCTGAGCATAACAGAGCTTCTCTTAAGAGCCTCGAAGACAGTTTCAGTATCGCTGCCGCCGAAAAAGCTCTTCGGATTGCTGACCGCCGAAACAAGACCGATTGAGCGCTCCATTCCGCTGACAGCGTCCGGCATGACATTTGTTCTCGCTCCGCCGCCGGTAGTGTAATATGCAACGATATTATCCTCATCGGAGGCAGACGGTATTCTGCCCTTTCTGCCGTCTCCGAAGGTTATTGAGCCTTTGCCTCTGTCGACCGTATAGCTGCGTGAACGCGGATCCTCCATAATGAAGGTATTCACCTCGTTCCATCTTACCCAAAGCTCTGTTATCATTCCTGCGCTGTCCGTAACCTTTCTGATGCGCCCCTCCTTTTCAAGGGCTGATACCTCTTCATCAGAAATGGTAAGATATTCATTAACATAAACCGATATATCAAGTATCCCCGAAGCAGAAAGGCTGAACTCTCTGTCCTCGGTATATACGTTCATTGCGAATCTGTCTTCTCTGTGACTGTCAACATTCCTCGTCATTACGGAATTATGGCTGATCTTCCTGACTACCGGGCAAGCCGCTGCACTGGTACGGTATATGCCTTTGACATCGGTTATCCTGACCCAGTAAAGCTCTTCACCGAAAAGTCTCTTTCTGACAAAGCCGTGATTATCAAGAAATATCGTAAGACCCACTGTAGTGAAGCCGTTTGTTTCGTCCACAATATTTAGATGTTTCCAGCCTCTGTCAGAATAATACTCCCAGAAGAGCTCGGGCTTAACAGCAAGAGGATCCTCCGCTATATCCCATAATGTACACAGCGGACCGTTTTCAAGCGGAGAGGAAAATCCAAGATAAACCGTTCTTCCGGGGTTTCCTGTGCTGTAGAATGGTACGAATTCCCTCTCGGCAGCATTTTCTCTTTCAGAGTAGCTTATTTCTTCAAGGCAGTTTACGGAGTTCATCTTCTCTATCCTGCAGCCTTGATTGTCATAATGGTAATCAAACGAAAGATTCCTTATAAACGGCGACATATAAAAGCCCTTGAGCTTGTAGAGGTTATCAGCCTTCAGCACTCTTGCACGAATGTAATAATCCTCTCTGGCTCCTACGAACACCTTACTCATATCTTCTGGGCATACAAAGCTCATGGTCTTGAAGCTGCTTGTAACGCCTTCACTATAATGAAATATATCACTATAGGAATTATCAGGGAACAATCTGCTCCAGCCGTATCCGTTATAATATTCCCAGATAACCTGAGTTATGGTTATTTTATAAGTTGTTCTTTCCTTGAAATCGCTCTTATTCGCGATCCACTTCCACTTTATTCCGTCATCGTCGAGCTGGTTTTCTATCGGCACCTGCATAATATTCATATCAAAGCTTACATTTATTACGGCACCTCTTTTATCGAGCACTTCATTACAGCCGATATAAATCTCGTTGAATATCTGGAATCGCTCTCCGAAGGGAAAGAAGGAATTGATCTCAAGCTCTGTTATTCCGTCCGTAATACTGTCGGGAGCAACAAGGCTGCCCGAAGGCTTGACTTTCATATACGAAAAACTGAGATCCCTGAGCAAAGCGAGATTCTTCACCTTGAACCTGAGTACATTGCCGTCCTCATCCATATCTATAGGCGGCATCTTTTCACTTTTTATAAGCAGAAGCTCACCGTTTTTATATTGTATATTCCGAAAGGGCACATAACCCTGTTTCTGTGTAAAATATTCAATTTCAGCCACATTGCTGTTTGTCAGAGCTTTAACCGAATCGCTGAGCACAGGCACACCGCCCTGATGAAACATACTTATTCTGAGTTCTCCCTTGCTTGTTATATGACAAGCGTAGGGATGAGAAATTGTCAGAGTATGTGACTGCAGGTTTTCTTTCGGAAGGCTGAAAAGCTGTGTCGTTTCATTGACGATATCATCGTACTGACCGATATGATCGAAGCTGTCGTCTATACAGAAGCTCTTTACTATTTTCGAGGAGGAGACTAAAACATCGTCAAGGGTCTCGAAATGTATAGGCTCATCGTCTCCTGCATAGGAGGTAAGCACAGTGCCCTTCGGAACTTCAACAGGCTCGGCATCATCTGTGGAAAGATGAAAGCTTACATATCCCTCGGAAGGGGATGCAGGCTTCAGGCAGGCATTGATCAGATTGAAAAAGGCAATCTCGTTTTTGAGCGGAAGCCCGTTGATCTTCTTAACCGTACCCTCAAACATCTCCGCGCAGGCCATCGCCAGAGCCGCTGCAATATCGGGGCGTGACAGATCCATATTCCATTCCGGAGTATAGCTTGCAGCTCTTTTGCAAAGTATATCCTGTATATCCTTTTTGTTGCGCAGGTCAGTTTTCACCACGTTTCATCAATTCCTTTCCGTTTGTTCTGCTGATATTCCGCAGGACGCTTTACTCTATCATTGCTCTCTCGTTATAACCCTCGCTTATATAGAAGGGATAAACAAGGTTAAAGGGGTTGTTCGTTGAACGAACC
>ONAX01000029.1 GCA_900315875.1 uncultured Eubacteriales bacterium
TTTCAAAAAATAGTTTCCACGTCCTAAGTCAGAAATTCCGTGCGTACAATTACGAATAAAATCGTCAGCCTGAAACCGCAAAAAAGTGCTACCATGACAAAAAATCAAATTGACTATAAACTAAGACCGCGACCAGTGAGCTTACAGCTCGCACCCAGAGCGGAGCGCAAGCGCAGCGACAAACGCGAATTGGGTGCAGCGTCACGCTGCAGAGCGGAGCGTAAGCGCAGCGACAAACGCGAATTGACAGCGGAGGCACTCCGCCGCGAATCGGGTGCGGCGGCTCGCCGCCGGCAGCCCTGTGGCCCGCCCCAGTGTCAATGACAAAACCATTGGCTGCTACGAAATCAGCCCGGCGCAAGCCGTGGACAACTGACGCTGAAAAAAATACCGCAGTAAAATACGCTTTTAACTGCAAAAAACGATGTATTAGTTCTCATTTTTCACCATAAGTTTCTGCTGGCTCTCGCCGCATGGCTTTTGTAGTTACGTCAGCTGTCAGCATAGCTGGCTGAATATGAATAGCATTACTGATAATATAATAATTGTATATTTGTCAAAATTCTGCAAAAGGTTTTCAACATATGTTGAATACGTTGTTGAAAATATTATTGAGAATAATACTTCTTTTCCTGAAATAAGCTCTGAACTCCGCTCTGAATGCGGAATCTGGTGAAGAATCTGCGAAAATCTGCTTAATAAAAGGATTTTTAAGCCTTGTTTTTTATGTAATTGATGAAATCTTTGTAGTAATCATACATATTTGTTGACAAATAATCCGGAATGTGGTAAAGTTTACTTATTGGGCTCTTTAAAGCCCTAAAGTTTATTATACAAAAAATGAAACGGAGAGAAAACAAAATGATGAATAAGAAAACAAAGGCTTCTGCCGCAATTCTGGCATCCCTGCTGGCTGTCAGCATGTTCGCAGGCTGTACCGCAACCGAAGGCGGCTCATCTTCTACAGCTTCTACAGCTTCCACTGCAGCTTCTGATACTGAGTCCAAGGCTGAATCAGGCAAGAGCGCAGACCTCGGCGACAAGGTATTCAACGTAGGCGTTTGCCAGCTCGTTCAGCACGAGGCTCTCGATGCTGCTACAAAGGGCTTCCAGGATAAGCTCACCGAGCTTCTCGGCGAAGATCACGTTAAGTTCGACGTTCAGAACGCTCAGGGCGACAGCACAAACTGCGCAACGATCTGTAACCAGTTCGTATCTTCAAGCTACGACCTCATCATGGCAAATGCTACACCTGCACTTCAGGCTGCATCCGCTGCTACAACAGAAATTCCGATCCTTGCTACATCTATCACAGAGTACGGCACCGCACTCGAGATCCAGAACTTCAACGGCAAGACAGGCATCAACGTTTCCGGTACATCAGACCTTGCTCCTCTGAAGGATCAGGCTGCTATGGTCAAGGAGCTTTGCCCGGATGCAAAGACAGTTGGTATCATCTACTGCTCAGCAGAGGCTAACTCCAAGTATCAGGTAAATGTTATGACAGAGTCTCTCACAGAGCTCGGCTACTCAGTAAAGGAATACACCTTCGCTGACTCCAACGACGTTGCTCAGGTTACACAGACAGCCTGCAGCGAGTGCGACGCTCTCTATGTTCCGACAGATAACACAGCAGCTTCCAATGCACAGCTCATCGACAGCATTGCTCTTCCGGCCAAGAAGCCTATCATTGCCGGCGAAGAGGGTATCTGCAAGGGCTGCGGTATCGCAACACTTTCTATCAGCTACTATGACATCGGCACAAAGACCGGCGAAATGGCATATGACATCCTTGTAAACGGTGCAAAGCCGGCTGAAATGGATATCGCTTATGCTCCCAAGTTCGAGAAGAAGTATGTTGCAGCAAGATGCGAAGAACTCGGTATCACTATTCCCGACGGTTATGAGGCTATTGCCGCTGAATAAGATTACGGTTGGTGTACTTTAAATGAATTTTCTTTTGGATTATTTCACATCCCTTAACCCAATGAACTTCCTGACCGCCCTGCCCGGAAATATCGCGCAGGGTGTGATCTGGGGTATAATGGCACTGGGACTTTTCATCACCTTCAAGCTGCTCAATTTCGCAGATCTGACCGTAGACGGCAGCTTTGCAACGGGCGGTGCGGTTACGGCGATGATGCTTCTTGCAGGTGCGCCTGCATGGGTAGCCTTTCTGGTTGCCTTTGCTGCAGGAATCCTTGCCGGTCTTGTAACGGGACTGCTGCATACCCTGCTTGGCATACCTGATATACTTGCAGGTATACTTACTCAGATAGCCCTGTTTTCCATAAATATCAATATTATGGGTCAGGCTAACCGGACTATCAGCGCGTCCAAGTATACTCTCATGCTTTCGCTGCGTGATGTTTACACAGCTATTGTCGTAGCACTCTGCATTGTTGCAGTGCTTATAGCTCTTATGTACTGGTATTTCGGTACGGAGCAGGGCTCTGTTATCCGTGCAACGGGCAGCAACCCGAAAATGGCAACGGCACAGGGCACGAACATCGGCTTTTACAAGATTGTTGCTCTTGCACTTTCCAACGGAATTGTTGCAATGTCCGGCTCCATGATGTCACAGTATCAGGGCTTTGCCGATATCAATATGGGCAGAGGCGCGATTGTAATCGGACTTGCTGCTATCATTATCGGTCAGGTGCTCGGAGAGGCTATCTTCAGAAAGCATTTCAACTTTATTGTAAGACTTATTTTCGTTCTTGTCGGCGGAATTATCTATTATCTTGTTATCGGAATCATTCTCTGGCTCAAGATGCCGACTGACGACCTCAAGCTCTTTACGGCTGTTATAGTTGCGATATTCCTTGCAGTTCCGTATCTGAGAGGAAAGAGCAAGAATTCCTTCAAGAAGCTTGCAAAGACCAACAAAAAGGAATCTGCTGCACAGGAGGTAGAAAAGGATGCTTGAGATAAAAAACGTCTATAAAACCTTCAATGCAGGTACAGTCAACGAAAAGGTTGCCCTGAGCGGCCTGAATCTGACCCTTAACGAGGGCGATTTCTGTACCGTTATCGGCGGCAACGGCGCCGGTAAGTCTACGATGCTCAACGCTATAGCAGGTGTATGGCCTGTGGACAGCGGTATGATAATGATAAACGGCAAGGATGTTTCGGGTCTGCCCGAATACAAAAGAGCGCCGTTTCTCGGAAGAGTATTTCAGGACCCGATGATGGGAACCGTTGCGGATATGTCCATCGAAGAAAATCTTGCCATTGCGGCACGCAGAGGAAAGAGAAAGACCCTTGCGTGGGGTGTTTCAAAAACCGAGCGCAACGTTTACCGTGAGATGCTTGCAGAGTTCGACCTCGGTCTGGAGGATCGTCTGTCAAGCAAGGTAGGACTGCTCTCCGGCGGTCAGCGTCAGGCTATTACACTGCTGATGGCTACGATCCAGAAGCCGCAGCTTCTGCTTCTTGACGAGCACACTGCTGCTCTTGACCCGAAAACAGCCGCAAAGGTACTGGAGCTTTCGGACAAGATCATAAGCGAGCACAAGCTGACGACTCTCATGATAACGCACAACATGCACGACGCCATTGTTCACGGCAACAGGCTCATTATGATGAACAACGGCAGGATCATTTACGATGAAGCCGAGGAAGCAAAGATGAACCTCAAGACCTCCGATCTGCTGAAAAAATTCAGCGAAGCAAGCGGCGGTCAGGAGCTTGACAACGACAGAATGCTTCTGTCTGAATAAACAAAGTAACGTCCGCCTGAAAGGGTGGGCGTTTTTTGTACTTTGAATAGTGACGGAATGGTGCGGTCTGAGTAGATGCAGCTATTATCAGCGTCAGGTCTGAGTTTGTGAATAATATATCACACTCTCTTATATTGCTATTAATGATATTTTGTGATATTATTATGATAAAATAATGAACCGGAGTCAACGTCAGGTTTAAAAAAGAAAGACGAGTGGAATGTTTCCGTGAGCCACGGCAGGCTTAAAGCAGCAGATGCACTGAAAAATAATGCTGTTAAAATGGTGTGAAATATGGTACAATATAGACAGATGGGGAATATCGTATAATTCCCTGAAATCAATTATTATTTTATTGCAAATCGTGTGCCCGGGGCGGTGCTCCGTCAGCAGCAGGAGGTTTTTACTATGGCAAATCACAGATCAGACAGAATGAGCGAGGATATTCAAAGAGAAATTGCCGCAATTCTCAGGGAAATGAAGGACCCGAGACTGCACGACGGCATTATAAGCGTTGTGCGCTGTGATATGGCGCATGACCTGTCATTTGCAAGAGTGTATATCAGCTCTATGAACGGACTTGATACGGCAAAAAATGCCGTTAAGGCGCTGAAAAACGCACAGGGCTTTATCAGACGTGAGCTTGGAACAAGACTTAAGCTGCGCTATGCTCCGGTGCTTGCGTTCGAGGCAACGGATTCAATAGAATACAGTGCAAATATTTCAAGAAAGCTGATGGAAATAGACCTGCCGCCTGTAGAGGAGGATGAAGAAGATGGAAGCGATAAGCTTTGAACAAATTGCAAAGCTCCTGAGAGAAAATGATAATTTCCTCGTGCTGATGCACAAGTCTCCTGACGGAGATGCCGCCGGGTGCGCATATGCTATGTGTACGCTTCTGCGTAATATGGGGAAAAAAGCACAGCCGCTTTGCGGGGATGAAATACCGTCGCTTTTTTCTGTAGTAAGTGAAAGACTGCCGGTGCAGCAGTTCGAGCCGGAGTTCATAATCAGCGTGGATCTTGCGACTGAAGCGCTTCTCTCAGGAAAGGCGCTTGACTATGCGGGAAAGATTGACCTTTGCATAGACCACCACGGAATGAACAGCGGATATGCAAAATACGGATATGTCGATGCAAAATCGGCATCCTGCGCTGAGGTTCTGAAGCATCTTTTTGACAGCATGGGCGAGGAGATAACTCCGCTTATAGCCGACGCGCTGTTTATGGGTGTTTCTACTGATACGGGCTGCTTCAAATATTCAAACGTTACCCCGTCCACACATCGCGTGGCGGCCGAGCTGATGGAATGCGGCGCGGACAGCTTCGGTATATGCAGAAGATTTTTCGATACAAAGACCAGAAGCAAGCTTGCTCTTGAAAAGATGATGCTCGAAACCATTGACTTTGCAGCAGACGGCGAGGTTGCCTTTGTGTGCGTTACAAAGAAAATGCTGCAGGATTCCGGCGCAACACAGGGCGATCTGGACGGCATTGCAGGAATTACAAAGCAGATAGAGGGCGTAAAGATCGGAATAACCATGAAGGAAAAGGAAGACGGGGAATTCCGCATTTCCGTGCGCAGCAGCGACGGCGTAAGTGCTGCCGATATCTGCAGCAGCTTCGGCGGCGGCGGACATTTTGCAGCGGCAGGCTGCAGCATTAACGGCACTCTTGAAGAGGCTAAAAAAGCTATTATCGACGCCAGCGTCAGGACACTTCGGGGAGAGAGTGCATGAACGGTATTATAGTCATCGACAAGCCGTCGGATTTCACATCCTTCGATGTTGTTGCGGTTGTACGTGGAACTCTGCACGAAAAGAAACTCGGTCATACCGGAACGCTCGATCCTATGGCTACGGGTGTGCTGCCTGTTCTTATCGGGCGCGCAGCAAAGGCGCAGTCACTTCTGCCGGATACGGACAAGCAGTATGTTGCGGATTTCCGGCTGGGAATCACGACGGATACCCTGGATATTACCGGAAAGGTTCTGTCAGAAAAAAGCAGCAGCATAACCGAAGAGGAATTATTACTGTCGCTTGAGCCGTTCAGGGGAGATATCATGCAGGTGCCGCCGATGTATTCGGCTGTGTCGAAAAACGGTGTACGGCTGTACGACCTTGCAAGACAGGGGATAGAGGTCGAAAGGGATGCCCGCCCCGTGCATATTGGGGAGCTGACGCTTCTTGGCTTTGATGCCGCTGCACAAAGCGGTTCGCTCAGAATAACATGCTCAAAGGGTACATATATACGCGTAATCTGCGACGATATAGGAAAGGCTCTCGGCTGCGGCTGTGTTATGACAGCGCTGCGGCGCACGGCGGCGTGCGGGTTTACTGAAGCCGACGCTGTCAGCCTCGACAGGCTCAGAGAGCTTGCAAACGAAAACAGAATTGAGGAAATACTTCGCCCGACGGACAGTGTTTTTGCGTGCTATCCGGAAATCAGGATAAGCGAGGGTCAGAGCTTCCGTTTTTTCAACGGCGGCGGTCTTAGTCTGGAAAGGCTTAGCCAGGTAAAGAAAGCCCGGCACGGCGACATTTATCGTGTTTACGGTCCGGACGGCACCTTTCTTGGTCTGGGTGAAATAGATACTGAAAAATCGGAGCTTGCGGTCAAAAAACGTTTCTGCGACTGATTAGCTGCTAAAATATTCAGACAGCGGCAGACGTTACCGCGGTTTATATCATGCTCCGGAATACGACTACTATTATGGTAAGGAAAAAGCAGTAAATGAAGATTATAAAGGAATTGATTCGTTCAGAGCTGCCAACCTCAACTGCGCTGGGATATTTTGACGGCGTTCATATCGGTCACCGTGCTGTTATCGGCGAGGCAGTCGCCACGGCAAGACGTTCCGGTCTGGTGCCGACGGTTTTTACTCTGCTGCAGAGCCCGAGAACGGTACTGAGGGGCGAGGAAAGCTGCAACATCCTTATGACGGAAAAAAAGCTGCAGATACTGTCCTCTTTGGGGGTTGAGCAGGTTTATCTGATCGATTTCAGAACTATAAAGGATATTACAGCCGGTGAATTTGTTGAAAATATCGTGCACGGGATTTTTAATGCAACGCATATTTCCTGCGGTTTTAACTATCATTTCGGTGCAGGTGCTCTCGGCAGCGGAGAAATGCTTGAGGGCATGTGCAGCCGCTTCGGTATTTCGGTACTTGCGCGCCCGAGAATAATACTCGGCGGTCAGCCCGTAAGCTCGACGAGAATCAGGGAATGTATACGACGCGGGGATGTCCGTCAGGCAAATGAAATGCTCGGCAGCCGGTACGGATACTGCCTGCCGGTTATTCACGGCAGACAGCTTGGCAGGACGATAGGCATACCCACGCTTAATATGGAATTTCCGCAGGGACTTGTATGTCCGCGCTACGGAGCATATGCTTCTGTCGTAAGGATAGCAGACAGGGAATATTTCGGAGTTACTGATATCGGCGTTAAGCCGACGGTCGGCTCACAGAAGGTGATTGTTGAAACATGGATGCCCGACTACAGCGGCGGAGAGCTGTACGGCGAAGAGCTGTCGGTTGAGCTGCTGGATTTTATCCGACCTGAGAGGAAATTCCCGGATGTTGAAGCGCTGAAAAATGAAATAGTAAATAATGCCGCACAGGCAAGAAATATTTATGATGATATCGGAAAGTGAGGGATCATTATGGAGAGAAGACCTGATGATATGAGAAACCGCAGTCGCCAGAGAAGCGCACCGCCTCCTCCGCCCCCTCCGCCACCGCCTCCGAGAAGAGGTGGAAGGGAATACAGCGGTTCGCCGCGCTCAGGAGGATATCGGGATCCGTACAACAATTACGGAGGCTACCGTCGTCACGGAGGACCTCCGCCGCCGCGAAGGAGCAGCCCGTTATCAACTGCGCTTGCAGCAATTGCTGTGATCCTTCTGGTATGTCTTTTTGCATATCTTAAAATGACGGGAAAGATCTGATGTACAATATATAAAGATGAAGGCACTCCGGAGCAGTCCGGGGTGCTTTTTGTATCAGAATACTGTAAAAAGTTGTGTGGACGCAGTGCGGATAAGATGTAATAAGATTGAATGGCTCTGAAACGATGCAGAAGAGATTGCATTCTCACTTTAGTTTCGTTTAGTGTCTATTCCTGACAACACGGAAAAATACACTATTCCGGCAGCAAAAAATGTAAAAAATTCGGTGCGAAAACCGTTGCAATTCTTTCAAAAAAGTGGTAAACTGCTATATGAAGTATTAATAATACTGTTTTTGTCAATTATTTATTTTATCGGAGGATTTATTATGGCAACTGTTTTCTGTCAAAACTGTGGAGCACAGGTTGATTCTTCATCTGCTTTCTGCACTAACTGCGGTGCAAAGATGATTCCTGCTACACAGGATGTTCAGCAGAGCTTTCCCCAGCCCGCTGCACCCCAGTATTCTCAGCCTGCACCCGGTCCCCAGTATCCGCCGCAGGGAGCACCCGGTCCCCAGTATCCGCCGCAGGGAGCACCCGTTCCCGGACAGCCCGGCATGCCCGTTCCTAATCAGGCTTATCCGGGTGTAAAGCCGCCCAAGAAGAAAAACACCGGCTGCATAATCGCAGCTGTAATCGTAGGTGTGCTTCTGATTATTGTTATTCCTGTATGTGCAATTTTAGCAGCTATTGCTATTCCGGCAGTCGTTGGTATTTCCAATTCAGCAAACGAATCTTCTTATGCATCTGATGCTGCAACTGTTGACAATGCATGCAAGACCTATTATGCTGGTATTGTTTCCGGTACCATTAATTACGATGACGATTATTACAGCCTTATGTATTCATATGATTCACTTCCGAGCAAGGGAGCATCAATCTCCCTCAGAAAGGAAATGGCTCTCGAGTGCACAATAGGCGGAGCTCTTGATTATAACGGAACGTACTCTGTTCTTTCAGACAAGCTGGGTAATATGGGTGCAGATAGTAACGGCAACATTTATTATATCTATGACTCTATGCATTCAGATGACATTGTAAAGACAAGTCTTTCCACATACACGACATTCAGTGAACTCGGATATGACTGAAAATATTGACACAGCGGTGTCAGAGAGAGCTGTCGCAGAAATGCGGCGGCTCTGTTTTTTTATAAGAGATACCGCTTATATGCACTGTGAAGCTGAGAATCAGCGCTTTATTTATAAATTTCTCTGATGTAAATTGCTTTCGGTAATTGAATAAGTCCTGGATTTATGGTAAAATTACATCAGATTATTTATTGTCAGGAGTGAGTATTATGTTCTGTCCCGAATGTGGAGAAAAAATAGAAGAGGGTCAGCGGTTCTGTACATCGTGCGGTGTGGATCTGAGCGCACTGAAAAAGCCTGCCGAACCGGAGACGTATGCCCAGCCATCGCAGCTGGAAGAAACACAGTATATTCAGCAGCCTGTTCAGCCGCACTCCCCTGCCGGGAGCTATCAGGTTTCACAGCAGAGCTTTGACGCTGTGCAGCCGGATGCAGGGTCCCCCGTAGTATCACACGGAAATACTCAGTCGTTCCCTGAGCAGAATTTTAGTTCGCCGCAGATGAATCAGGGCTATTCTGCTGCGCAGGGTCAGTTTTCACAGCAGATGCCGCCGCAGTATCCGAATCAGGGTATGCCGGCGCCGTCGCAGTATCCTCCGGTACAGCCCCCGAAGAAAAAGGGTAAGGGCTGCCTGATAGCTGCTATTATAATTATTGTTGTCGTACTTCTGATCGGCGGCATAACTGCTGCTATCCTGATACCGCCGGTTATTGGCATAGTGAATTCAGCAAACAGCTCGCAGCTTCTGGCTGACGCTGCAACAGTAGACAATTCCTGCAAGACCTACTATGCCGGAATCGTTTCGGGTACAATAAACGATTCTGACAGCAGCTCGATTGACAACCTTGATACCCTTCCGCCTGCTACGGCTTCAAATTCCGAAAAGAGAGCAGCCGCATCAAAATGCACAATCGGCGGTGCGCTTAAATTTTCAGATGTTTATGACGAACTCAGAGACAAGCTTTCTGATATGGGTGCAGACAGTAACGGTAATATCTACAGCAAAAACGACGAGCAGAATTCTGACAGGATTTCGGTTTCGAATCTCAGCGTGAATACGACCCTCGGAGAGCTTTACAATCAGTCCGGTGACGATGAGGAAAGCTCTGATGATTCTGAATCCTCCGAACGCACAGACTATGACGATGATTCATCACAGACTCTTGAGTCATCCTACAAAGAGTCCGGCAGTAATGAAGAATCCGGCTTTTACGAAGACGGAATCCTTTACTACGAAAAAACCGTATATTTCATAAAGCCTGCTGACTGGGGCAGTGATGTATATGCATATGTATTCAATGATAACAGCGAAAATTCAAGCTGGCCTGGAACCAGAATGGATGTTGAAAGCGACGGCAAATACAGTTACACAATAAACGTTGAGGATGGTGCAGACGCGTACATAGTATTCTCCGACGGAACAAGGAAATATCCATCTGCAGGCAGTCTGACACTTATCAACAACAAGGTCTATTCCTCTGAAGCTGCCATTTAAAAATACTCAAAGCCATAAAAAGCCGATGAACGTGAATTCATCGGCTTTATTTATTTCATTATTCGTTTTTTATTTGCCCGGTATATTTTACTTTGGCAAAGCGTTCGCAAAATGCATTATGAGTTATGCATTTCCGGTTATTACTTCTTTGTGACGTGGTTTATCAGGCCGCCGTCTGCTATAATGCTCTGAATAAAGGGCGGGAACGGCTCTGCGCAGTAGGTCTTGCCTGTTGTGATATCGGTAATAACACCTGTATCGAAATCAACGCTTACCTCGTCGCCGTTTTTGATTTCCTTTGCCGCTGCATCACATTCCAGTATCGGCAGACCGATGTTAATAGCATTGCGGTAGAAAATACGCGCAAATGTGGATGCGATTACGCAGGAAATTCCGGATGCCTTAATAGCGATCGGAGCGTGCTCTCTTGAAGAGCCGCAGCCGAAATTCTTTTCTGCAACCATGATATCGCCCTCGCTGACGTTTTTCGTAAAGTCAGCGTCGATATCCTCCATGCAGTGTGCAGCAAGCTCCTTGTGAGAGCTTGTATTAAGATATCTTGCAGGAATGATAACGTCGGTATCAACGTTATCGCCGTATTTATGTACTGTACCCTGTGCTTTCATCTGAGTTCCTCCAGTTATTATATTATTAGATTATCTGACTTTTGCAGGATCGGAAATGTAACCCGTAACGGCACTTGCTGCTGCAACTGCAGGAGATGCAAGGTAAACCTCGGATTCAACATGACCCATTCTGCCGACAAAGTTACGGTTCGTTGTGGTTACTGCGCGCTCGCCTTTTGCAAGGATACCCATATGACCGCCGAGGCACGGGCCGCAGGTCGGTGTGGAAATAACTGCTCCGGCTTCTATGAATATGTCGAACAGACCTTCATGCATAGCCTGCAGGTATACGCTCTGGGTCGCAGGAATGATTATGCAGCGCACACCCTTTGCAACCTTTTTGCCGCGCAGTATATCAGCAGCCGCTCTCAGATCGGAAATACGTCCGTTTGTGCAGGAGCCGATAACAACCTGGTCGATCCTGACCTCTGTTTCGCCGATTTCGTCAACGGTGCGTGCATTTTCCGGAAGATGCGGGAATGCAACCGTCGGGCTGAGCTTTGACAGGTCGATCACATATTCAGCGTCGTACTCTGCGTCCTCGTCAGCGCTGTATTCAACAGCCTTACCGGTGAATCTGTTGTTGACATATTCTCTTGTGATGTCGTCAACCGGGAAAATACCGTTCTTTGCGCCTGCCTCAATAGCCATATTTGCAATGCAGAGTCTGTCGTCGATATTCAGATACTGCAGACCGTCGCCGGTGAATTCCATTGATTTGTACAGTGCACCGTCAACACCTATCATGCCGATAATGTGCAGGATTACGTCCTTGCCGCTGATGAAGGGAGCGGGCTTTCCTGTGAGGACAAATCTGATTGCAGACGGAACCTTGAACCATGCCTTGCCGCTTATCATTCCGGCAGCCATATCTGTTGAGCCGACGCCGGTGGAAAATGCTCCGAGAGCACCGTATGTGCAGGTGTGGCTGTCAGCGCCTATGCACAGTGAGCCGGGGCCTACGAGTCCCTTTTCAGGAAGAAGGGCGTGCTCGATGCCCATCTGTCCTACATCAAAGAAATTCTTGATATCGTATTTGTCGGCAAAGCGTCTGACCTGTGCGCACTGCTCTGCTGCCTTGATGTCCTTGTTCGGCGTAAAGTGATCCATTACCATTGCGATTTTTGTGTTGTCAAAAACGCTGGTTGCCTTGCCGTCGTTGAATACATTGATCGCAACAGGCGAGGTGATATCGTTTCCGAGAACCATATCGAGATTTGCTTCGATGAGCTGTCCTGCCTTTACGCTTTCCAGACCGGCGTGTGCCGCCAGTATTTTCTGTGACATTGTCATTCCCATAAATGTTTCCTCCTGTTTTAGTGCCGCTTTGGCACTGACTTCCCTTTTATTCTAACACGTTCGCTTGAAAAAGAATGTATCATATGTTACAATCTTTATTAATCGGAGAACATTACGATATAGTAAATATAGCGCCCCATATCGATTCTGTAGTAGGATGTGCTGCAATTGAGTCCGGCGCTTCGCACTGCATTTGACAAATCGGACCCGAAATTGCCTGCATCTCCCCTTGAGGGAATCATTATCTCCTGCTCGGAAATGCCGTTTGTTATTTTATCGTTTACTAACCACTCTGCCGCAGACTGTGTGTCGTTCTTGGTTACACCGAAGTGTGTTGCGTCCTTTTCCGGCGTCATGAAATAGTAATTGCTGTCAAGCTCCATTGCCGAATCCGGCGGAGTGACCCATTCAGACCAGAAATGATCCTGACCTATAAGGCCATAGGAAGCATTGAAATATACATACTGCGGGTGCTGCACACCGTTTACCTCAAGGTCGTCCCATGTGACATCTACATAATAAATCTTTCCGTCGTATTCGATGGTATTGATAGCGTGTCCGCCGTATCCTTCCCTGTTCCATGCAAAACCGCCCACGCTGTCAACATTTAGTCCGCACATACGACCGAGCATATAGAATGCATCCGTGTAGCCCTGACAGTTTGCCTTTCCGTTCATCATTGCTCCGATTGCTGTCTAGAATTCGGGAAGATCAGACGGATCCAGTGTGAAATCAGTTGTATAATATGTGATGGTATTTACAAGGTAATCATGAATATACAGCTCGCGGCGCATGGGGGTAGGTTCTCTTTTTGCGTTATCAGCAACCTGAGTGGCAACGCGGTATACTTCCTTTTCCCTTGCGTTCAGTTTTGACGTATCACCGGACAGATAAGCGTCCGATACCTTTACTCCCGGCAGATAAGTAAGCTTGATTTCAAGTCTTGTATAGCTGTCGAAAAAATTGTAACTGTATATGCTGGGAATTGCTGTAAGGGTAGCATCACCGAGCTCCTGTGCAAACGGCATCGCGTCAGAAGCAAACTGAGCATATATTACCGATTCCCTGTTTACTGTACAGCGGCGGTAATATTCAGCAAATTCACTCTTTCCGGAAAATACGCGGACATTGTTCCAGAAGGAAATATCGTTAGGATCGCCGGAGTTATTTCCGGACGGGGTTTCAGGTACAGAGCTTTCGTCGCGCGAAGAAGGTTCCGGCTGACTTTCGGACGGTTGCTGAACAGACGACTGTGGCTGCAAAGGTTTGAATAAATCGTCATCCGAGGATTCACCTTTGTTGAGCTTATCGCGCACGCGGAGCTTTTTATTGAATCCGCTGCTTTGCTCTGTATCCGATCCGGCAGGCGATTCTCCTGCAGTTCCGGCACTTTCGGATACCTGAGCGCTGTTTTCGGAACTGCTTTCAACAGTCTGCGGGTCGTCAGGTCTGCATCCGGCGGCAGTAGAAAGTGCAATAACAGCAGCCAGGCATACAGCGCAAAGCTGTGCAGCCGCTTGAATGCGTTTTTTCATACTGATTTCTCCTTTCGTCTTTATGTTATCACGGTCAGATTATTAATCAGAATTTAATATGAGATTTCTAAGCTGATTATACTATATTCAACTATTTTTTTCAACCTGCAAGGCGCAGCGTCACGCTGCACCCGATTCGCGCCGGCGAGCCGCCGGTGCCGATTCGCGCCGGCGAGCCGCCGGTGCCGATTCGCGACAATCGCTCAGCTCCGCTTCGCTCTGATTGCGTACCGCTGTTTGGAAGGGCCGCGTCCATATATAATAGCGGTTCTGTTTTATCAATAAATTTTCACGTCCGAAGTCTGAGCTTCCGTGCATACAATTACGAATAAACTAATCAGCCTGAAACCGCAAAAAAGTGCTACATTTCTATACTTTAAACTGAGGTGATATTATGCCGCATGAATACCGTACAGTCTATCTTCAGAAGGGCAGCGGTACCGGTGTGCTTGCTGATATTTTTGAAGCAATGCCTATGGTGCGGGTTTTCGGAAAAGGCTCTGTAATATATTCCCAGGGTGACGACCCGGACTGCTTCTACTATCTTAAAAGCGGAAGGGTGCGCATATATATGTCTGACGAAAACGGCAGCGAAAAAACCGTATCCGTTGCAGAAGCCGGGGCTGTCCTCGGCGAGGCGGCTTTTTTTGACGGTCTTCCGAGAATGTCCTTTGCCCGTGCACTTACGCGCTGCGAAACCGTTAGCGTCAGCAAAAATGTGCTGACGGACATTATCCGCCGGAGTCCTGCAGCTGCATTCGAGCTTTTCCGTCTGCAGGCGCAGACCATACGGCTGCTCTCTGCTCAGGTGGATTCTGCTTCCTTCGGAAGTGCAAAAAAACGTCTTGCTTCGCTGCTGATTGACTGCACACGAAGCGAGGGTACGGATACAGTGAAAATGTCACACGAGGAGATCGCTTCATTTATCGGGGTTTCGCGCATAACTGTAAGTCGTCTTGTGGGTGAGCTTGCAGCTGAGGGTATTGTGAGCTGCGGATACCGGGAGATAAGGATAGAAAACCCGCTGCGGCTTCTGGAATACAGCAGGATATAGTGCTTATATGTGTCCGGAATATACTGCAAACGGCCGGACGGTAATACTGATTAAGCCTGGTGACTGCTGTAAACATGGCTTAGCGTACCCCAAGGGCACTTCCTCCGGGTGCATGCTGCCGGAGCGGAGGCGCCGGATCTGACTAACATTACACTGCCCGGTGTCAAATTAGTGTTGACAATTGACACGATTTGCATTAAAATAGCAGTTGTGGCAGTATCTGCATTTTTATTTTTGAGAGGAAACGGAATGAATCTGAAAAAAATATTTGTTGAGGGTACCAACAATACCTTTATCCAGTTTTTTCGCAGCCTTTTTGTAGGCGGAATAGCTACCGTCGTGGATTTCGGCGTTATGATCTTTTTCCGCGAGGTAGTTCATCTTTACGATTATATCGCCATAGTCATAGGCTTTATCTTTGGTCTGGCTGCGAATTATATTATATCCAACCTGTGGGTGTTTTCCAAGGCAAAGGTCAATAACCGCGTGCTGGATTTCGTGGTGTTTGCAGTTATCGGAGTTATCGGTATGGGTCTTACCCAGCTGATCGTAGCGCCATTTGCTACTGAAGGCATATTCGGCGAGGGATTCCTTGTTACATGGGCTTTGATCCCGTTTGTTCAGCCGAAGCATTACTACATCATTGGTAAATGTGTTGCGGTTGTTCTGGTATATATGTGGAATTTCTTTGCGAGGAAGTTTTTGCTGTATAATAAAACCGAACAGGCGGAAGACGAAAAGCAGCCGGAAGCAGAACCGTCTGAACCGGAACAGCATGATGAAAAAGATAACGCAGAAAAAAAGAGTGACTGAATAAAACGGCAGATTTTTAGTTCATTGAAAAGGACGTCGATTGATTATCCGTGTGGGTTCAGACGGCAGCCGATCCAATGCAATAATATACCGACAACAGAAAGGTAACAATACAATGAAAAAGAAAGTTATAATAATCGGTGCAGGTCCGGCAGGACTGACAGCAGCATATGAGCTTATGTCGCGCTCAAAGGACTATGAGGTAACGGTGTTTGAGGAAAGCAATACCTTCGGAGGTATTTCACGTACCGTAAATTACAAGGGCAACCGTATGGATATGGGCGGCCACCGCTTTTTCTCAAAGGTGCCGGAGGTAAATGAATGGTGGGAAAAGATGCTTCCCTCCCAGGGCGCGCTGCCTTACGACGATGTTGTACTCGAAAGAGAGGCAACAATCGTTCCCGGCGGTCCCGATCCGGAAAAGACTGACCGCGTTATGCTGAAAAGGCACCGCCTGTCACGAATATTTTTCAAACGCAAATTCTTCGATTATCCTATATCGATGAAGTTTGAGACAATAAAGAATATGGGCTTCGGCACAACTATTGTCGTGGGTTTCAGCTACCTGAAAAGTGCTGTATTCAAGCGCCGCGAGAAATCCCTTGAGGATTTTTACATCAACCGTTTCGGCAAAAAGCTCTATTCAATGTTCTTCGAAAACTATACCGAAAATCTCTGGGGCAGACATCCGAGCGAGATATCTCCCGAATGGGGTGCTCAGCGCGTAAAGGGCTTGTCCATTGTCGCAATACTGAAGGATATGTTCGGTAAGGTTTTCAACAAAAAGAACAGAAAGGTTGAAACTTCGCTTATCGAGGAATTCTCCTACCCGAAGCTCGGCCCCGGTCAGCTCTGGGAGATTACTGCTGCCGAATTTGAAAAAATGGGCGGCACAATAATTAAAAATGCCAAGGTTACGAAAATCGTAAAGGACGGCGACAACCGCCTTACGGGTATCGTATATGAAAAGGACGGCAAGTCCGAAAGCTTCGATGGTGACTATGTTATTTCTTCGATGCCGGTTAAGGATCTTGTAGAGGGAATGAACGATGTTCCTCAGGAATTTGCGGATATCGCAAAGGGTCTGCCCTACAGAGATTACATGACCGTCGGCGTGCTGGTTCCGCACCTGAACCTGAAAAACGAAACAAAGACCAGCACCATAGGCAATATTGTGCCGGATGACTGGGTATATGTTCACGACAGAAGCGTTAAAATGGGACGTTTCCAGATCTACAACAACTGGTCACCGTATCTAGTAAAGGATATTGAGCATACCGTATGGGTGGGTCTTGAATACTTCTGCAATGAGGGCGACGAAATGTGGTCTATGACGGACGACGAATTCGGTAAGCTCGGTATCAGCGAAATGGTAAAGATGAACCTCATCGACAGCGAGGGCGATGTCCTTGATTATCATGTTGAAAGGGTAAAGAAGGCATATCCTGCATATTTCGATACCTATGAGCATATGGATGAGCTTCGCGGATATCTCGACACCATTCCGAACCTCTTCTGCGTAGGAAGAAACGGTCAGCACCGCTACAACAATATTGACCATTCGATGTGCACATCCTTCGAGGCTGTCAAGAACATTTTGGACGGCACCGAAACCAAGGACAATATCTGGAATGTAAACACCGAAAAGGAATACCACGAAACCAAATCCAACTGACTTAAAACGCTGCCGGAGGAATCGGTTCTTCCGGCAGTATCGTAATATCTGCCGGTTTTTATATATCCGGTATCCGGCGAAAGGGAGCACAATATGGAGCAGAACGTTCTACAGAACAAAACGAATAACAAAGCCTCGGCCGGACAGCCAGATCTTGTTGCTGCAAAATGGATGTGCAGGCATCCGTTTGTTTCTGCTGCGGCTGTATGCCTTTGCTGTACAGTTCTGACAACGGCTGAGGTGTTCGGTGTTTTCAAGTTTTATCTTCCGGGAATACTGCTGTTTCTGTGTGCGCAGGTAGGAACGGACTATATGACTACGAAGATTCCGAAGCTCAGCGTCAGGGCATATACACTGGCTGCGGGTTTTGCATCTTTTCTGTTTTCTATAGCGTTTTCGTTTGCCGTAAGTGTTGCTGAAAATCCACAGATGATTATCATGCAGTCGGCAATCATTGCATGTGTATTAATTGCCCTGTACCTTATCATGATGGGACTTATGACGGCAAAAAAGGCTTCGCTTTTATTGATGGTTTCGGGCTTTTTCGTGCGACTTGCTTATGTAATGAGTATAACTATACAAACCAAGCAGCACGACGCCGGAAGTGTGGAAAAAATGAAGGGGCACATCGGTTACGTGGCGTACCTTCTCTATAACGGTACACTGCCTCAGATGGACGTGCGCACGGTGGATCAGTTCTATCATCCGCCGCTGCATCATATTATTGCTGCGCTGTGGGTAAAGCTGCAGACATTGCTCGGAATAGACAGCGAGCTTGCCTTTGAGAATATTCAGATACTGACGCTGTTCTACTCCTGTGCATGTATGATAATTGCATACAAGCTGTTTCGCAGGTCGGGACTCCGGGGGGCAGGGCTTGTATGTGCTATGGCTGTAGTTTCTTTCTGTCCGACGTTTTACATTCTCGCCGGCAGCATAAATAATGATATTCTTTGCATTACGTTTATGCTGGCTTCACTTCTGTGCGCACTCATATGGCTTGATAAGCGCACCTTCGGCTGGATAATGTGCACTGCGGTGTGCGTCGGCTGTGCGATGATGTCAAAGCTTTCGGGCTGGATGGTCGCTCCTGCAATCGCTGTGATATTCGTCTACGGTCTGGTAAAGGATTTCACGTCCGACGAGGACCACAGCAAAACAATAAAGAAATATGCTCTGCAGTTCGGGGCGTTTCTTCCGGTCAGCGCTGCACTGGGGCTGTGGTGGGGGATACGCAATCTGATACGCGACGGTGTACCGATTGCCTTTATAATACGCATGTCTGATAAATCGGATATGTATGTTGGTAATGTTCCGCTGCTAAAAAGGCTTTTCTCTCTTGATCCTGCTCAGTTTGAGGAGGTTGCAACCGGCTTTGAGCGCTACGGCGTCAGCTATAATGAATACAATCCTATGCTGGGACTTATCAAGACCTCGGCATTTGACGAGCTTTTCACTGTGAATTTCTTCCCGTCAGTAGAAGGATATGACCGTCTGCTGTTCTGGTGTACAATAGTCGTAGCCGCTATAGGTTTTGTATCAATGGTGTACTGCCTTATTGCGGACAAGAGTATGAGAACGATACACAAAAGCTTCTACGGTGCGCTGTACTCAGTTATCATTATAAGCTACTACGGCTTTTGCATATCCTATCCGCACATATGCACAATGAATATCCGCTATGCGGTTCCGCTTATAGTTGTCGGAGCATATTTTGTCGGACGTGCGGTAATGATATCTTCAAGGGCAAAGGAAAAGTTTGCATTGCCCGGAAGGATTATTTCAAATATTATTATGGCAGCAACAGGACTTTATTCTGTGTCTTCTGTGCTGTTTTATATGAATGTATTCAAGTAAAGAGGAAAGAAAATGTTTTTTAAGAAAAAGGAACCGATGTCCTCGAGCGTCGGGTATATTGTAGTAGGACTGGGTAACAGCGGCACAAAGTACGAGGGTACGCGGCACAATGCAGGCTTTATAACCGTTGACCGTCTTGCCGAAAAGCTCGGGGTGAAGATCGACAGGATAAAATACAAATCCCTTTGCACTACCTGCACCATTGCAGGGCAGAAGGTACTGCTGATGAAACCCTCGACCTATATGAACAATTCCGGTTTAGCCGTAACAGAGGCTATGAACTTCTATAAGGTCCCGCCGGAAAGGGTTATCGTGATTTTCGACGATATTTCAATGGATGTCGGACGACTGCGCATAAGAAGAAAGGGCAGCGACGGCGGTCATAACGGAATCAAGAATATCATATATCTGTCCGGCAGCGATCAGTTCCCACGCATTAAGCTCGGAGTTGGCAACAAGCCCGAAAAATGGGATCTGGCGGACTGGGTGCTTTCCCGTTTTACTGAAAGCGAATACAAAAGCCTCACTGAAGCAGCCGACAAGGCATGCGAGGCAGTTGAGCTTATGATAGACGGCCAGACCGATAAGGCAATGAACAGATTTAACTGACAGACCGAAACTGAATCAGAATGCTACCGCAAGGAGCCGTAAACGGCTTTTTGCGGCAATGCTGCTTGCAGAAAAAAGGAGACAAGCTATGAATTTTCTAACCGACGTACCGGCAAGAACAGACGAATACCGCACGCTTGAACGCGCAGTGGAAAACGGCAGAACGCCTGCAATGGCGACGGGTCTGTCTGCAGTGCACAAGGCGCATGTAATACACAGCATGTGCACCAGACTTAAAAGAAGGGCTCTGGTGATTGCTGCCGACGAATCCGAGGCTGCAAGGCTGTGCAGCGATATGTGCGCAATGGGAACGCGCGCGGTTTATTATCCGGCAAGGGATTTTACCTTCCGTGAGGTGACAGGCGTTTCGGGGGAATTTGTGCACCAGAGGATAGCAGCGCTTTTTGCATTCACTCACGGTGAATGTGATGTAATAGTGACGTGCGTCGATGCTGCCCTGCAGTACACGGTGCCGCCGCAGGTTCTTGAAAAAAACACAGCTGTTATATGTCCGGGTGCGAGCCTTTCGATAGAAGCTCTGTGTTCGGCACTCAGCAGCGGCGGATACGAACGTGCCGGGCAGGTCGAAGGCAGCGGTCAGTTCTGCGTGCGCGGCGGAATTGTGGATGTATTCATGCCATCATGTTCACGACCGTACAGGATAGAATTCTGGGGTGACGAAATCGACACAGTCAGCGAATTCGACCCCGTTACCCAGCGCCGGACGGACAGTGTGGACAGCTTTACCGTTACGCCTTCAAGCGAAATTCTGTTCGACAGTGCCTCGGAGCTTGCTGACAGGATAGAAAAAAAGGCTTCATCTCTTCGCGGTAAAAACGCAGGCAGCGCAAAGGAAATAATGAGCAGCGAAGCCGATACCCTGCGCAGCAGCGGCAGACTTACGAGTATCGACAAATACTATTCTCTTGTCTATCCCGAAAGCGCAACGCTGTTTGACTATTTTACGGATAATGAGATTGTTTTCGTATCGGAGCAGCCTGCCCTGAAAACAAGGATGCGCTCTGTACTGTTTCAGTGGAGCGAGGATCTTGCTGATTACAAAAAAGAGGGTGTGCTGTGCAAGGGGCTTGACGCATTCATGGAGGAATGGGACTATGAGCTTGAAGCCCTCAGCGCAAGGGATACGGTGTTTATTGACAACTTTGCCAGGGGCAGCTGCGAGCTTCCGCTGAGAGAGCTTGTGAATTTCACGGCAAAGCAGCTTTCCCTGTGGAGCGGCTCGGTAAATGTCCTTCTGGAGGAACTGGAAACCCTTCGCATAACCAACAAAACCTGCGTAGTGCTTGCAGGCACGCAGAAAAATGCCGAAAACCTGTGCAGTGAGCTGCTCGAAAAGGGAAAAGCTCCGATACTGCTTGATAACAGCTCTCTGCTCGGGGAAAGCGGACTGTATATAAGCGCAGGAACGCTGTCCGCCGGTATTGAATATCCTTCCGCGGGATTCTGCCTTATCGCGCACACTCATGCTGCGCCTTCGGCTGAAAGGAAGAAGCACAGGCACCGAAAAAGAGGATCGCTTTTCAGCCTTGCAGATCTTTCCGTAGGGGACTATGTTGTGCACAGCACCCACGGTATTGCTCAGTTTGAGGGCGTTCAGAAAAAGGAGATACACGGTGTAATAAAGGATTACATCATACTGCGCTATGCAAGGGGAGATTCGCTTTTTGTGCCGGTTACTCAGCTTGATATGCTTGCAAAGTATATCGGTCCCAGGGAGGACAGCACAGTACGACTTTCAAAGCTCGGCGGAAACGAATGGCAGCGATCAAAAAGCCGCGTGCGCAGCTCGGTTAAGGATATTGCCGACAAAATGATAAAGATGTATTCCGAGCGCATGAAGGCAAAGGGACATGCATTTTCTGCCGACAATGAATGGCAGAGGGATTTTGAACACAAGTTTGAATTTGAAGAAACCGACGATCAGCTGCGCTGCATTGATGAAATAAAGGGCGATATGGAAAGGTCTGTTCCTATGGACAGACTGCTGTGCGGTGACGTCGGCTTCGGCAAGACGGAGGTAGCCCTGCGTGCGGCGTTCAAATGTGTTACGGACGGAAAACAGTGTGTGCTGCTGTGCCCGACAACGATACTTGCATGGCAGCACTACCAGACGGTTCTGCGCCGGTTTGAAGGTTATCCTATCACGGTTGAGCTGCTGTCACGTTTCCGCGACCAGAAGCAGCAAGCTCAGATAATAGAAAAGCTCAGACGCGGAGACGTCGATATGATAGTCGGCACTCACAGGCTGATACAGAAGGACATTAAATTCCGAGATGTGGGACTAATAATAATCGATGAGGAGCAGCGCTTCGGAGTTGAACAGAAGGAAAACTTCAAGGAGCTTTATAAGGACGTTGATATTCTTACCTTGTCGGCGACGCCTATTCCGCGAACGCTCAATATGGCGATGTCCGGAGTCCGTGATATGTCTACGCTGGAGGAGGCGCCACAGGACAGGCACCCGGTGCAGTCATATGTTCTCGAATACGACGACGCGGTAATAAACGAAGCTATCCGGCGTGAGCTTCGCCGCGGAGGTCAGGTGTTCTACCTTTATAACCGGGTAAACGGTATAGAGGAAAGAGCCCACGAAATTGCGCAGGCTATTCCCGAGGCGAAGGTCGGTTTCGGTCACGGCAAGATGAATGAGTCGGAGCTGTCCGAGGTTTGGCGGCAGATGCTGGAGCAGGAGATAAACGTGCTTGTATGCACAACTATAATAGAAACGGGCGTTGACATTCCGAATGCAAATACCCTTGTTATTGAGGATGCTGACAGGATGGGTCTGTCGCAGCTGCACCAGCTGAGAGGACGCGTCGGGCGGTCTTCAAGGCGTGCGTATGCGTACTTTACCTTCCGGCGCGGAAAGGCACTGTCGGAAATTTCCGAAAAGCGGCTTGAAGCAATAAGGGAATTCACGGAATTCGGCTCCGGGTTCAAGATAGCCATGCGTGACCTTGAAATAAGGGGTGCCGGGGATATGCTTGGTGCAATGCAGCACGGTCACATGACTGACGTAGGATATGACATGTATATGAAGCTGCTCGGAGAGGCTGTCAGTGAGGCAAAGGGCGAAGCACCCGTGCAGAGCGATACGGACTGTGTTATCGACATACAGATAGACGCGCACATTCCGGAAGATTACATTGAAAACCTCAGCCACCGTCTCGAAATGTACCGCCGCATTGCCGACATAAAAAACAGCGAGGACGCAAGCGATGTCCTCGACGAAATGATTGACCGCTTCGGTGATCCGCCGAAAACGGTTCAGGGTCTTGTAGATGTAGCGCTGGTGCGTTCTGCGGCTCGTTCAAAGGGTGTGAGCGCTCTGCGTGAGCGCGATGGCAGGGTATATCTGTATTTTACGCAGATACGATGCGAAGGCGCTGCACAGATCATGGAATCTGCCGGAAAATGCGGCAGACGTGCAAACCTCGATATAAGTGCAAAGCCGAATATTTCAATTGAAATACGCAAAGGAGAAAGCGCTCTCGATGCAATGAAGGAAATATTGCATGATTAAAGCAGAATTTACATCTTCATTGCAGGCTTCATCACATTTAACATAAGAAAACGGGGCTGTGAAGAAACGATGAAACAATCATCAAATCTTCACAGCCCTTGAAATTTTGTTGAAAACTTTCCCTAAAAAACAAAAAAATGGCATAACCCCC
>ONAX01000026.1:0-11974 GCA_900315875.1 uncultured Eubacteriales bacterium
CCTCCTTTGTTGATAACAGTATATCACGCTTGGAGAATCAAATCCACCGTTTTACGATAAGTGGTCGGTTTTGGGAGATAAGTGGTTATTATACAAAATGATTTAGGTTAGATATAGCTTACTTTTATGTTTATACCTGATTCACCAATAATCAGATCAATATTGTAAAGACGGTTTTTTTATGGGAAAGGAGGTTTACGATGGAACAGCTTGAAGCTTTGGATATGCAGGTTCTTTTAGGGCTGATGAATAGTCAATATCCGAGAGTGCGGCAGGCAGGACTTCTATTTTATATTGCTTCAGCTCGTCCACGTACTCGCCTCCTCATGTCAGCTTTAACTTCCTCCCAAGGTACACCCTCAGCATCCTTATTGATACGCTCGGCTTCGTCGAGTAGCTCACCGATGCGATCCCAATCGAGTTTGTCGGGGTCGATGGTGGGAGCAGGGGCGGTGATCTCAAAGGGAATCTTGCGGTCACGGAGGGCACGTTTGGCGTAAATGGTGAAGAAGGTCGTAAGGCTCATACCCATGTCGCTGCACATCTGGTCGAGGTCACGCTTCAGATCGTCATCAAGACGCAGACTGATAGTTGTCATGAAAATCATCTCCTTTTTGCTTCTATTATATGTCAAAGTGAAGCAAATATCAATACAAATTGATCTGAATTTTTAAAAATACTATTTCCCGAAAAGGGAATAAAGGAGGAATACATTTTATGAAGATAAAAAAAGGAGCTTGCTCGGTCGCGGGCTTTCGATTCTTCTCGCACTCACCATGCTCCTCAGCGTGGGTGCCGTGACTGCTTTTGCGGAAGGGGAAACCGATGATAGTACCTCCGAAGTTTCCGTCCTTGAGCCAGGGGAATATATAGTTCCTTTATCGTGGGGATTTCTTAATGTTGATAAGCAGGCAAATATAGCGGGAAGTGACTTCAACGTACCGATTTCGTATGACGCGCAGGCACTTCTTACTATAGATGCCGATGGGACAAAAAAAGTAACGATCAATTTCAACGGCACGGTTCTTTATGAAGGCTGAATAAATCAAAACAGCCTTCCGACTGGCAATTGTCTTTCGGTATAAGCACAATTTAATAACAACTGCCCGGTCTGATAAAACAGATCGGGCAGAATTAATTTATTTCACAACAATAATTTCGGTCATTCCGCGCTTTTGCATTTCGGAAATTGCAAGACTGTCTATAAGCTCGCCTGGCATTACTACCGGCACGCCGGGGGGACAGGGACACGCTGTGTCAGCGGCGATCATACCCCTGGAAGCGGCAACAGGAACGATTTTCGTAGGGGATAGCAGTGCCTCTCTCAGCGTCATTGCTTTTTCAGGACGCACCGGTTCAAAACTCTGACATTCTGCAGCATTTCCGACGGGCATGTTTTCTATTGCACTGCGCAGCCGACTGATGTCGCGCTCACTGTTGAAGGGTGTGATAATGAAAACCGCTTTTTCGCCGTCGCAGAATTCGCAGTCAATACCGCAGTCCTCAAAATAGCTCTGCTGCTTATCTCCGCTGAGACCTGCAGCAGCAGTTCCGAGAGTCAGCCGCAGCGGATCGCATTTTCCTTCCGGCATTGCTATGCCTTTTTTAACTGCGGCGGCTTTTAGCTCTGATACAGTATCTTCGCAGCGTGCATATTCCTTCGCACCCCCGTTTTCGAGATAATCTGCGCAAAGGTCTATCGAGCACATGATGGGGTAGGAGGGACTTGTGGAGCCGAACAGTGACATTGCTGCCTTTCCGGCGCTTCCGAGTGATTCATCACGCAGGTTAAGCACAGCGCCACCGGTCAGAACGGGCAGGGTCTTGTGCAGCGAGCAGGCTGTCATATCTGCTCCGAGAAACATCGGATGCATGTTTTCCTTCATGAATGCAAGATGAGAGCCGTGGGCATTGTCAACCAGCAGGATAGCTCCGTTTTCGTGGCATATTTCAGCAATGCTGCCGATATCGCACAGCTCACCGTAATAGCTCGGAGATGTAATATAGCATGCGGTGATGTTTTCGTTTTCCTCGAAGGCAGCCCGGACATCCTCCGGCGAGATCCTCCCGGTGAATCCGCGCGACGAATCGGGGTAAAGCCATACCGGCTCCAGCCCCAGCAGTGCGCAGGCATTGATTGCGCTGCGGTGGGCATTTCTCGCACATAGTATCTTTCCCTGCTGCATGGATGCAAGGCGCAGCATGGCCTGAATCGCCAGTGAGCAGCCACCGGCAGAGATAAGCGAGCGTCCGGCTCCGAAAAGATGCGCAAGCTTTTTTTCTGAGCGCAGTATGGGACCGCTTGCCTCATAAAGGGCGTCCGTATCCGGAAGCTCGGTGTAATCAAGCTGCAGAAGATCCTCCGGGAAAAAGCCTGAGCATTTGTGCCCGGGAGTATGGAATGACGAACGGTCAAGGCTGTCGTGGTATCTCAGTGTATCATAAAGCGTCATTGCGCCGTAGTGTCTGGATTCTTTCATGTTTTCTTCCTTTCAGGATGTGAAGCGGTATATTTCGACAAAAAGCCTGCCTTTTTTGCTTGTTCCGGTAACAGAACCGATTTTCAGCTTTCCGTAACCTCTTGCGGACAGTCTGTCGCCTTCGCAAAGCTCACGCGAGACATTATCGCAGGGCTGCCAGTTTACGCTCACAAGGCCTCGTCTGATAAGCTCTTGCGCTTTTGTGCGAGACATGCCGAAGCCCTCGCCGCAAAGGCTGTCTAGTCTCATGGAGCTGACGTTTACTGTAGATTTTTTCATTTCGGGCTGAGGCAGCATGTCGGCACTGCCGGACTGAACGTTTGCCTTATACCTTCCGATTTTTGTCAGATTAATTATAACATATTCCGATACACTCTGGTGACAGAAAAATAATGCTGTATTTCCTGCGGCAAAAATATCACCGATCATATCACGCCTTATTCCAAGCCCCATCAGTGAGCCGAGAACATCCCTGTGGGAAATTTCTGCGCTTGTATCGGTTACTGCAACGCTGAGCAGTGCTATCGGTGCGCCGTCGTCGGGCTGATATTCGTCTGTGCGTATCCGGCACAGCCTTCTTTCGGCTTCCTCTGTTCCGCCGTCGAAGCTTATGCAGCCGAAAAATTCATCAACACGCATTATAAGGCTTTGCTCTGCAGGCGTAAGAAATGCCGAATACATAACGCAGTATTCGCGTTCACTTTTGTTTTTCAGGTCGTTTATCCTTCGCAGCAGGAGCTTGTCCTCGCTGCCGGATGCATATTTATCAGTAAAGTCCATTGTTTCCTCCTTTTTCTGTCCGGACTTTGTGAGCAAAAAAGCTTCCCACGTTTCGCTGAGGGAAGCTTTATTTTACATTGAAACGTTGTCGTCTGAAATAATATTTCCGTACATTGTTATGGTGGTTTTTTTATTGAACGGGTCTGTCATTATCATCTGAGTATTCTTACCTTCTATTTCGCTGCTGTCAGTTATACTCTTTATGGTGGACATCGGCTTCCATGCTTCATTACCGTCTGAATAATACATGGTATAGATAATGTCATTTTCTATCTTGTATTCTCCGGTCATGCTGTTCCTTTCCTGTCCCGACGGGGTGAATACAGCAAAATTATATTTACCGTCGAGATAGAATTCAAATACATAGTCGGAATTGTTACCCTCGTTGACAATACCGTAGCCGTTCCATACTGCAGGACTGCCGTCAGTTCCTGCTGCGCTTGTTACCTTGCGGAGGTTCTCAAGTGAAGCAAGTCTGCTGTCAACATCGGAATAACCCCTGATTGTTTCGTAGATCTCAATTGCACCGGCATAATTTCTCTGATTGTATTCAAGATCAGCGAGCATGTATGTGCAGTATGTTACCTTATCGGCGCTGTCCTTATAATCTCCGAGGTATTCAAAGCTTTCCTTTGCTTCTTCGTATTTTTTGGACTGAATATCGCTTAATGCCTGATCGTAAATATGCTGAATGCACTGTTCATTGGTTTGTGCAGCGTTTTCTGCAATTGAACTGTCGCTGCTTGTCATTGCAAGCCGTAACATTTCGGAAGCTCGTCTGTAGTTTTCAGCCTGGAATTCAGCATTTCCCACCTGGAATGCTGCGCTTTTGTACAGTTCTTCAGAATCCTTATAATTCAATATGGAATACAGCAGATTCATAGCTTCCGACGGATTTCCGGAGGATAATTCCGAAACAGCTTTTTCGTATGTAGCCTGTTTAATAAGCTCGTTGCTGTTGAGGAAGCCGTCTATCTTTCCGAATTTTTTTATTGCTGAATCATATTGTCTGCTGTTCAGGTCGTTTATGGCAAGCAGGTATCTCGCGGAGGGTAAACCGAAGAAATATACTGTTACGCCAGCAACAGCAAGCAGTATGACGAGAAGCGTTGCTGTGATTATCTGCTTTGCATTACCCTTGCTTTTTGCTTCCTTCTGCTGCAGCCTGTAGTTTTCCTTGCGCCTTTCAAATTCCACTGTCTGGGCGATATTATCCTGTGCTTCCCGAGCCTGAGCTTCCTCTCTTATCTTTCTTGCGGCAGAAATACGTTTTTTCGACTGGGCAAGCAGTAATTCCCTGGAGGTGTTGCGTATCAGCCAGTCTTTTGTTACCTTGCATCCGCTGCAGGTGTTCTCATCGCTCCAGTTCAGAGTTCCGCAGGCACACATCCAGTATTCGTTTTTGAATACCGGCTCAAAAATAAGCTTGGTGTGGTCAATATTTGCCTTTGTACAGTTGTCGATGAAATCCTTGTTGAGGTCGCCCTGAACATTGATAATGCTTTGCTGCTGCATATCAATGCCAAAATGCGTCATATCTGTGTTTTCCCAGGTTTCTTCTGATACTGTAGTAACGGAAAGCACAACAAATTCAACAGTACGTGTGTTGTTGTTGCGTATTCTTATCGGAGTATCCATGCCGAAAACACCGTTTCTCGGAATGTCAAGCTCATAGTAGGCTACTTTATGCATTGTATCCACTACCTTGTGCACTGAATCGTAGCAGATTACATCGAAAAGAACCGCCTTGATATTTTCGGGCTGAACATTCATCATTTTGGAATATGCAAACATGCTGTTTTTAGTTTCGTTAAGCTCAAGCTTCATGGAACAGAGCGCAACGGGTGAACCTAAAAACCACAAATGAATATTTTTTTCTTCAATTACCCTGATTCTTTCCTCTTTTGCCATAATGACACCCCTGAAAAAATGTTTTGCCTGATTACAATGATAAATATCCCATTTCTTATTCTGCACAGCCAATCAAAAAGCCGGAGATGCAAATTGTCTGCCTCCGGCAAAATGATCTTTGAAAAAATATTGTCTGATATGATGTAGCTGTATCTGAAAAAGGGTGAACCATAACTTTCTGAATTCCCGACTATATTTTATTCCATTTTTACAAATATGTCAAGTATATAAGTATCATAGATAAAATTTTTGTGCAAAGTATCAAATAGCGGCATGCGGATATGTATATTTTAACAAAGGAAACGCCGGAATCATCATCATTATTTGTTAAAAATCAAAGAAGAATTCTTTGCAGATATTGAAAACCGCTGCGGATTAATATATAATACTATTTATCAGAAATTTTATGAGGTGATGACATTTTGGCTAAAACGGAAATCAGAATAATCGAAGCTTCCGCCGTAACTGAAACGGTAAAGAAGCTTTATATGGATATGAATTACTTTATCGGCGATGACATTATGCAGGCTCTGAAAAAAGCAGAATCAACCGAAAGCTCACAGACAGGTAAAAGCGTTCTGTCTCAGCTTATCGAAAACAACGGTATCGCAGCAGCGGAGGAAATACCAATATGCCAGGATACAGGTATGGCTGTGCTTTTCGTTGAATACGGAGAGAGGGTCGTAATTGACGGCGGCAGCTTTGAGGATGCTGTTCAGGAGGGTGTCCGCCGCGCATATATTGACGGTTACCTTCGCAAATCTGTTGTAGACGATCCGGTTTTTGACCGTGTCAATACCAGGGACAATACGCCGGCTATAATCTATACGACAATCGTCCCCGGCGATAAGATAAACATTCTTGCCGGATGCAAAGGCTTCGGCAGCGAGAATATGTCTGCAATTAAGATGCTCACACCCTCTGCCGGCGTGCAGGGAGTAAAACAGTTCATACTTGACGCTGTACGCTATGCCGGTCCGAACCCCTGTCCGCCCATCGTAGTGGGCGTTGGTATCGGCGGCACGTTTGAAAAGGCAGCAATGCTTGCCAAAAAGGCTACGCTGCGCCCGATCAATACAGATAATCCCGATGAGCGTTATGCTGCACTGGAGCGCGAGCTTCTCGAAGAAATCAACAAAATGGGCTTTGGTCCTGCAGGACTTGGCGGAGACAATACGGCTCTCGGAGTCAATATCGAATACTATCCCACGCACATTGCAGGAATGCCGGTGGCAGTAAATATTTGCTGTCATGCAGCAAGGCATAAGCAGGCTCAGATATGACAAAAACCGGAGGTATAAAATGGTTAAGAAGATAACATTGCCGCTGACAGATGAGGTTATTGCACAGCTTCACGCAGGTGACAGCGTTCTGATAAGCGGCACTATGCTTACAGGCAGGGATGCCGCACATAAAAGACTTTTTGAGCTTCTCGAAAAAGGGGAGAAGCTGCCGGTTGATATCAGCGGCGAAGTGATTTACTACGTAGGTCCTGCGCCTGCAAAGCCGGGACATGCAGTAGGACCTGCTGGCCCTACATCCAGCTACCGCATGGATAAATATACTCCGGCGCTGCTTGACCGCGGGTTGAAGGCCATGATCGGCAAGGGCAAAAGAAACTCTGAAGTCGTAGAGGCTATGAAAAGAAACGGCTGCGTATATTTTGCAGCTATCGGCGGAGCAGCGGCGCTGATTTCACGCAGCATCAAAAAAAGCGAAGTGCTGGCTTACGAGGATCTCGGTACTGAGGCTATCTACCGCTTTACGGTTGAGGATTTCCCCGCAATAGTTGCAATTGATTCAAACGGAAACAGCGTTCTTGCTGAAGGAAAATAACGCTGTAAAAAAAAGAATCGAAAATAATAAAAAAACACTTGCATTTTCTTTTCGGGTGTGTTATTATAGTAGGGCAGTCCGATAAGGAATGTATGCGCCAGTAGCTCAGCCGGATAGAGTGACTGGCTACGAACCAGTAGGTCGGGGGTTCGAGTCCCTCCTGGCGCGGAAATGAAAATCCTGTCACTTAAGTGGCAGGATTTTTGTTTTTGTTTCAATCGGAGAATAAATAATTATTTGGAAAGCTCAGAAGGAATTTTTCATATAATTATTTATTCTTTTTTATTTTTCGGATAGTATGGTATAATTATTTTCAGAAACGATGTCGGGAGGGATAATAATGACAGAAGAAAAAATAACCGATCTTATGCTGCCTTACCTTAAAGGTGAAAGGCTTGTACGCGTTTTTGTACCTGCTCATGAAGAGGGGGAAAAGCTGCCGGTTATCTATATGACTGACGGTCAGAACCTGTTTGAAGAGGAAAAATGTACTTTCGGCTGCTGGCACGTCCCGGAGGCTGTAAGAGATGAACGCAAAAACAGCGGCAAGGCGGCAATTGTAGTTGGCGTATTGAATGATAATCACCGCGAGCGCGGAGATGACCTTACACCTTCGACGGTTGCAAAATTTGTTTATCCGAATTTCCGCGTAAAGATGATGGCCAAGCTATTCGCAAGACCTCATGCGGAAAAATTTGATGAATTTATAATTAACACCGTGAAGCCATGCGTTGAAGAAAAATTTCCCGTTAAAACAGGCAGGGAAAATACAGCCTTCTGCGGCAGCTCTTCGGGCGGACTGTTTTCATTCTTTACATCCCTAAGCCATCCCGATGTTTACGGCTGGGCAGGCGTTTTTTCTCCTGCATTTATTATGTTCAGACCCGAGGATCTTGAAAAATGGATAAAGTCAAAGCTCGGATCGGATGTTCCTTTTCTTTATATGTATTCAGGCAACGGCGATAAGACGGAGAAAGAACTGAGTCCGGGCTTTCTGTCGACCTGCGGGATTCTTGAATCGTGTTATCCGAAGGAAATGTATAAAAAGAGCTTCAAGGAGGATGCCTTGCATAATGAAGGCGCATGGGAGCCGGTTTTCCGTGATTTTCTGCATTGCTTTCTTGCAGGATGATATTAGCCTTTCTGCAGTGAAATGTGTTAATTGCTGTGATCGTGCTGCAGAATTAAACCGTAAATCTTCGTCTGACTATGTAAAAATGAGGTGCGGAAATGGAATATTTCAAAATTATAACGCTTAAAAACGGCAAGGAATGTACCCTGCGAAACGGGGTGAAGCAGGACGGACAGGCGTCGCTTGATAATTTTATCCGGGTGCACGGCCAGACGGATTTCCTGCTTACATACCCGGATGAAATTACCTTTACTGTCGGGGAACAGGAAGATTTTCTGCAGAAGAAAACCGATAACGATAACGAGGCGGAGATCCTTGCAGTGGTAGATGGTCAGATTGTGGGCACTGCCGGCATTGAAAAAGTCGGAAAACATGAAAAGCTCAGTCACCGATGTGATTTCGGAGTTAGTGTTGACAAGGAATTCTGGGGACTCGGCATCGGTAGTGCGCTTCTTGACGCGTGCATTGAATGTGCAAAGAAAGCCGGCTACAAACAGATGGAGCTGGAGGTTGTCGCAGAAAACGACAGAGCAGTCAAAATGTATGAAAAAGCAGGCTTTGTAGAATACGGCAGAAATCCCAGGGATTTTCTTTCAAGGTATTCTGGATATCAGGAGCTTGTTTACATGCGGCTTGAGCTTGACTGAAAAAAATACCGCTCTCGTGTGAGAGCGGTATTTTCAGTTGAGAGTGTATTTTTTGTAATTGCAATCCTTGCACTTGTAGTAGCTGCAGCGGTAGTAGCCCTTGGACTCGTCGTGCGTGTCGGTTTTTGAATCAAGCGCCCTGTAAATCAGCTGCGATTTTGAGATGGCATTTTTCAGAATTCCGCCGAGAGAAGATCTGTCTGCTTCGTCCGTGGATAATTCACCCTTTTTCTCTTTTACAATGTATGCATATTTTCCGCCGCATCTCGGACAGCGGTTCATGTCGGTAAAGCGGTTTGACATCAGCGAGCCTTCAAAGGGGTTGCACGTAATGCCGGACCATTTTGTGTCACGGTCAAGTATTTCCAGAAGGTCGGGGCTGTATATTATGTTGCCGAGCCTGCGGCAATCCTGAAAAACATTGCGCCCGATGGAAGCAACCGAATCCGGCAGCCGGATCGATACAAGAGAGGTGCAGCCCTCGAAAACGGAATCTCCGATATTCATTATGCCGTCCGGCAGGTTGAGTATCGGCAGAGATGTACAGTCCATAAATGCATTGTTTTCAATATTGATAATGCTTCCCGGAACATATATCTTTGAAAGACTGCTGCAGCCGCGGAAGGCTGAGGCTTCAATTGTATGTACGCTTTCGGGAATATAGATGCAGTCCAGTGAGGTGCAGTCCTTGAATGCCCTGTTGCCGATGGTTTTTACGTCTTCGGCAATGCTGACAGTAGTGAGCGAGGTGCATCCTTCAAAAATGCTGTGACTGAGCGAATGAATGCCGTTCATTACGTGTATAAGGGACAGAGAGGTGCATTCACGGAAGGCGGATTCGCCGATCTCTGTAACATTGTCGGAAATATTGATTGCAGTAAGCGCCGAACAGCCCTCAAATGCATGCGCGCCTATCGTGCGCACGCTGAGCGGAATGTATATAGAGGAAAGTGAGGTGCAGTTTTTGAATGCACCGTCACAGATGGTTTTAAGACCCTCTGGCAGAGTGACAAGTGTAAGCTGGCTCAGCCCGCTGAATGCCTGAGAGGAAATCTCCTTGACATTACCGGGAACGGCTACAATCGTAGACTCTCCGAGATAACGCTCCAGAATACCGCCGATTATTTTGAAATCGGACGATACATAGTCTGTTGCTGCTTTTGCAGCAGACTGCTCATAGGGTGCCGGTTTGGATGTATTGTGAAAGTTTTTTATTGCGTCCTTGGTAAGATATTTGTTTCGGCAGTAAGGACACACTATATATTTCTGCGAACTGTCTGCGCTGATAAACGATCCGCAGTTTTTGCATCTTGCCGGGGTAAGTGGCATATAGCAGTCTCCTTTCGTGGGATTATTGCAGCAGGATCATGCTGATTTTTTATGTTTGCCGAGAAAATATGCAGCGGCTTTTTTGAGAGTGCCGCCCAGAATAAAGCAAACTGAGGACAGAACAAGGGTTATTATCATAAATACCGCAAGCAGCTGGTAATAGCCCAAAGCGGTTTTGAAATACAAGCTGTAAAACCTTGCAATTGAATGACAGAGGAAGATGGGAAGGCTGAGCTTTCCTAAAAAGTAGACGAAGCGGTTATTTATTAGCGCCGGAGCAGATTTGCAGGAAAAGCAAAGCGCTGTGGCAGCAAACAGGATAACGATCATTGTCGGTTCCATGTTTTCATCAAAGTCCCCGAGCATGTAAAATACAGGAGGGATGAACAGTATAAGACCGGCTGCTCCTCGCAGGTGCTCGTTGAGCTTATTGAATTTGCCACTTTGTACAATATAGAACATTGTGCAGCCAAGAGATATTTCTGCAAAGGCTCTCAGCAGATTGTAGCTGATCAGCCCGTCCGCCCATTCTCCGGAGCCGTTGAAGCATCCGCATTTTGTGAATACCAAGCCCAAAAGCAGCATTGACAGCGGCGGAGCTATCAGAAGAGAATATTTCTTTGCAGATTTCAGCATTACCGGGGTCAGGATGAACATTACAATAAGCATTGCCGAAACATACCAGACAGGCACGAACCAATCAGCGGTTTTGAATCCGAACATCTGTATCAGCAAAAAGGTGGGGATGGCATTGATTATTTTGACAGCCAGCTCTCCTGCGGAAAGCTTGAAATACGGTACCCATGCAATGATTGTCATAACGATGACAACTACGTATTCAAACATAAAGCCCGTATATTTTTTGCCCATAAAGCTGAGACTTTTTCGGATAATTTCATTTTTATTGTCCTTACTGCATCCGGAAAGAGATTTTGCAAACAGATAGCCGCTGACTAAAAAGAAGAATTCCACAGCAAGGTAGCCATGAGTAAAAATCTCTTCCGGCAGCTTAAGTGAGCATCCCAGATGATAGCATGCGACAATTACAGCGAATACAAACCGCATAAGCTCAATTCTTCCGTTGCGGACGGATTTTTGTGAAGCAGGATAATGATTATTCATTAAATTGTTCCTTTCATCATTGTCTATATTATAACATTACAGATAATAATTGTCAATTTGCAACAATTGCATAATAGTATAATATATAATAATAAAGTAAATGATAGGCGGCTCGCCGGTCGCAAATCGGGAGTTCTGACTTAGGACGTGGAAACTATTTTTTGAAAAAACAGAACCGATATTAAATATGGACGCGGTCCTTCCGAATAGCGGTACGCAATAAGAGCTAAGCGGAGCTGAGTGATTGTCGCGAATCGGCACCGGCGGCACGCCGGTCTATTGATGGGTAATTGACAAGGTGCGTGCTTATACATTATAATTAGTATGTAATAATTAACAGGAGAGTAATTATGAATCTGATTTTTGATACTCATGCGCATTATGATGATGAAGCTTTTGACAATGACCGCATGGAGCTGCTCGAAAAGCTTTTCTCCGAGGGCGGCGTGTGCGGCATAGTCGATCAGGGTACTACTGTAAAAACGTCAGAAAAAGCCCTGCAGCTTGCGCACAGCTTCGATCATATGTATGCTGCTGTAGGTATTCATCCGGAATGTGCAGATGAAGAAAGTCTGTCACAGATTGAGATAATCAGGCAGCTTGCGGCTGACGAAAAAGCAGTTGCAATAGGAGAGATAGGGCTTGATTATTACTACGATATACCCAAGCAGCTTCAGAAGGATGTTTTCCGTGCTCAGCTGGAGCTTGCGCGCACGCTGGATATGCCCGTTGTAATA
>ONAX01000026.1:11989-68571 GCA_900315875.1 uncultured Eubacteriales bacterium
TCCGGAAGCGTTGAAATGGCAAAAGAGGTAGTGCGACTTGGAATGTACATAGGTATCGGCGGTGTGGTAACCTTCAAAAACGCAAGAAAGACCGTCGAGGTCGCTGCGGAGATACCGCTTGAACGCATTGTTCTGGAAACAGACTGCCCGTACCTTGCACCGGTGCCCTTCAGGGGAAAGCGCAATGATTCCGGTATGATTCTGCAGACTGCGCGGCGCATTGCAGAAATCAGAAATACAGATGTCGATGAAATACTTTCTGTTACAAAGAAAAATGCCGAAATGATATATCTCGGAGGTGAAGTAATATGAAGGCGCTGATAACCGGGGCAAGCTCCGGTATTGGTAGAGATATTGCAAGGGCTCTTGTGTGCCGCGGATGGGATGTTATTCTTGTGGCAAGAAGAGCCGACAGACTTCTTGAACTCAAAAAAGAGCTTGGCAAGCATGCACGCTGCGTGCGGTGCGATGTTTCCAAGGAAGAGGAATGTATAAAGCTACATGAGGTTATGCAGGGCGAGGACATCGAAATGCTTGTTAACTGCGCAGGCTTCGGACTGTGCGGATACTTTACGGAAACCTCTCTTGACAGGGAGCTGCAGATGATAGACACTAATATCCGTGGTCTGCATATACTGACAAAGCTTTTCCTGGGGGATTTTGTGCTGAAGGACAGCGGCTATATACTGAACGTTGCTTCAATTGCCGGCTTTATGTCCGGCCCGCTTATGGCAACATATTACGCAACGAAAAACTATGTTGTAGCGCTGACAGGCGCTATCTATGAGGAGCTTAGGCGTAAGGGCAGCAAGGTGAAGATCGGTGCTCTTTGTCCGGGACCGGTTGATACGGAATTCAATTCGGTTGCCCATGTGCGTTTTGCTGTGGCTGCTCTTGACAGCAAGAGCGCTGCGTCTGCTGCAATAGACGGCGTAATGGATGGTAAGCTGTACGTTGTACCGACGTTCAAAATAAAGTGTGTACACCTTGCAAGCAAACTGCTTCCCGATAAATTCATGGCAAGATGCTGCTACAGTATGCAGAAAAAGAAAAGGAGTTAAAAATGCTTACATATAATAATACAGAAGTAATGAACCTTCATAATGCGATGAGGGGCGCCAGGAATCCCCTCAACAGCTGGGCACGCTCCGACAGCAGCTTCAACGATGAGGGAGATTATATCCTCGGCGAAAATGATCTCAGCCTTGCTATGCGGCTGCGCCGTGCCGGCAGCGACCACAGAAAGTTCCTTCGTCAGGTCTTTGTCAGTGTGGATATCACCGCTCCGATGTACTGGTGGAAGGAATACGACACATATAAGGTAGGAACTGTCGCAAATTCAACGAGTACAATGCATAAGATAGCTTCCGCGCCGTTTGAGCTTTCTCATTTCAGTACTGACAAAATGGACGCGCCGACTCTTGAATTCATGCAGACAGTTATTGACCGCCTTGAGCAGCTCAGACTAAGCTATCTTGAAACAAAGGATAAGCAGCTCTGGTACGACATGATACAGCTTCTGCCCTCAAGCTACAATCAGATGCGTACCTGCACGATGAATTATGAAAATCTTATCGGCATTTACTATGCGAGACGTGCGCACAAGCTTGACGAATGGCACGTATTCTGCGATTTTATCCGTTCTCTGCCGTATTCCGAAGAGCTTATTATCTGCCCTGACATGGAAAAGTAACACGACTTTAGGCGCAAATGTAACAAATTGAACATAAAACACTGCCCTGAAATGCCCGGGCAGTGTTTTTTTGACTGCAAAGGTTACATCGCTGTAACAATATTTCATAATTCTGATACAAAGTTTATGCAAAACATTCTGTATAAAAAATGATGTATAACAAGCTTTATGCTACAAAAATGACCGGAGAAACAGATCGGAAAAGGTCGGAATTCGCATAAATAAGCCATTTTATAGATCCGGGATTGTTGCTCCGGCTTATACAAAATGAACCTCATATTACGTTACAAACTGAATAATCTGTTATGATTTTAACATATTTTTTTGCTTGAAATTCTGTAAAAGAGTTTTGATTTCACATTTTATAATAGAATACAAATTCAGTATTTATGGTGGTTTCAAGAATATCTTAATGAAAATTGTGAACGTAATATATAAAAATTACACTTAGTTTGCATTAGTAACAAATCTGTAACTGGCTGTTTTCTGCGTTTTGCACATAAAAACTGCATATATTATTCTACAAAAGAAAATAACAAAAAGAAAAAGGTAAAAATTGGCAGGAAACGGGGTAATACTTCGTCAATTTGCATAAATTTCAACCGTTTTTTTGTTTGACAATAACGCTAAAAGAGCTTATAATACAAACATCAAATGAAAAACACCGCGCAACCGGTCAGCCGGGCGGTGATAAATAAGGAGATAACTTATGAGTAGTCAGAAACAGAAGAAACAATACGCACTGAAGAAGACAGCAGCAGTCGTAATCATGGGCTCACTGATCCTCACAGCAGCATTGTCTGTAGCGGCTTTCACCAAACCTAATGAGTCCAATATTGAAACAGAAGCACAGTTAGCTGCAACCGATAATAACTCTGAAGAAACAGTTGAATATGATGCAGAGGCAAGCCTCTCACTTTCAAATGCTTTCGATATGACAGCAAACGAAGTAAGCATGATCGAAAACCAGAGCGAAAAGGCAGCTCTCGGACAGGGCAAGGAAGGCTCTGATGTTGAGATCAACATTCAGAACTGGGTGAAGCTTGAGATTGACCTCAGAGGAAAGAAGATCACCAAGGACGTTCCTGAAGGCACTGTAGCAGATGCGCTTGCATATCTTAATATCAAGACAACAAAGAACGATAAGCTCAGCGTTGCCGAGAACCTTCAGGTTACAGACGGCATGAAGCTCGAGATCGTTGAAATAAAGACAAAGACAGTCAAGAAGACAGAAGCTGTCGCATTCAAGACTGTTGAAAAAGAGAGCTCAACTCTTTACATAGGCGAAACCTCTGTTGAAACAGAAGGCGTTGAAGGTGAGCGCACAATCGTTACTAAGGAAACTTATGAAAACGGTGAAAAGACAGATACCGAAGAGGTAAGCAACGAAATTACAAAGAAGCCTGTTGACAAGGTTGTTCTTGTAGGCACTGCCGAGAAGGTAAACGACTTCAATAATGACGGCGACAAGGTAAGCGTTAACTCCTCAGGCAACACAATTACCGACAAGTTCGGCAACGAGATCAGCTATTCATACTGCCTCAGCGGTCCGGCTACTGCATACTATGCAGACGCTGGCGCAGGCACTGCAACCGGCAGACTCGCTCGCTACGGTGTCGTTGCTGTTGACCCTGACGAGATTCCCTACGGTTCTATCCTTTACATCGTATCTGATGACGGCTTTGTATACGGCTATGCTGTAGCAGGCGATACAGGCGGATTCATTTACTACACAGATGTCCTCGTTGACCTTTTCTTCCCGACATATGATGATTGCTGCAACTTTGGTCTGCGCAACGTTAATGTATATGTTCTCGAGGGTGTAAGCGAAGACATGACATACTGCAACTGATAATTAATGCCGCTCCGCATGGGGCGGCATTTTTGCTATCATAATTAACATAGCACAACATCTTCTTTTAGTGGATAACACAATAAAAATATCATCGTTGCAGCAATATATATAAAATACTTGCCAATTATTTGTGCAACAATTACACTTGCAATTACCGTTCCCATATGCTATACTATTTAAGTAATATTTCCGGGTGTAGCGCAGATTGGTAGCGCGCTTGAATGGGGTTCAAGAGGCCGCAGGTTCGACTCCTGTCACTCGGACGTTAGCAAAATCCTGACACGAAAGTGTCGGGATTTTTTGCGTTTATTTATCAGCGCAGATGGATTTGTCAACAGCAAGTTGCTTGTTTTAATTTGTGCGTTATGTTAGAATAAATATAAAGGAGGCGGTCGTAATGCAGACAAAAGAAATACTTTATGAGCTTCGGACAAAAAACGGATTGTCACAGGACGCACTTGCGGAAAAGGTATTTGTAACACGTCAGGCGGTTTCACGCTGGGAAAACGGTGATACTGTACCGGGTACGGAAACACTGAAGCTTTTGTCAGAGCTGTTCGGTGTATCCATCAACACTCTTTTGGGTTCTCCGCGCAAGCTTATCTGCCAATGCTGCGGCATGCCCCTTGAGGATACGTTTATCAGCCGGGAAAAGGACGGCTCGCTAAACGAGGATTACTGCAAGTGGTGTTATGCTGACGGTGAGTATATGTACAGCAATATGGATGACCTTATTGATGTATGCGTGCGGAATATGGCGAATGAAGAGCATTCCGAAGCTGAGATGCGCAGCTATCTGAGGGATATGCTGCCGAAGCTGGACTACTGGAAACGATACAAGGAACTTGGCGGCGACGGTGCGTTTGAGAAGTTCAAAAAACAGCTTATAGACGAAATCAATGCTTTGAATATTGAGGGAATGCCGAGGCTTGAAAAGCTTAATGCACTTGTCGGAAGCTATGTAAATCTTGCATACAGGCTGCCCGGCGGAAATACTGTAAAATTTCTGGACGACAATGCTACATATCTCGGGAATCAGCTTGAAAGCGAATTCGGCTCAGGCAGGTGCTTTGGGATACTCGCAAATATGGACTTTATTCTGATTTCCACATATGAAGAAAACGGCGAGAATCCGGAACTGGTGCTGTATAAAAAGAGATAATTCTGAAAAAAGGGGACTTCGCATTGAAAATAGGCTTTATAGGAGCAGGAAAGGCAGGCTTTACACTCGGCAGATATTTTGCAGAAAACGGGGTGGAGCTTTCGGGATATTTCAGCAGGAGCCGTCAGTCGGCAGAGGAGGCTGCAAGCTTTGCCGGCGGTAATGTATTCGATGATGCGCAACAGCTTGTAATGGCAAGCGACGCTGTGTTTATTACCACACCGGACGCTGCGATCAGGCAGACATATCTTTCACTGCGCGATGTTGATCTGAACGGAAAACAGATCTGTCACTGCAGCGGGGCACTGTGCGCAAAGGAGGCCTTTCCGGATATACGTGAGCGTGGGGGAAGGGGCTATTCTATACATCCGCTTTTCCCGATAAGCAGCAAATATGAATCCTATAAGGCTATCGGCAGCGCGTATTTTACAATTGAGGGCGACGGCTTTGATACTGATGAATGGAGGGCATTCTTTGAAAGGCTCGGCAATTCGGTAAAAATTCTTTCCGGCGAACATAAGACGGGGTATCATGCCGCCTGCGCCGTTTCGAGCAATCTTGTCTGCGCGCTTATTGCACAGAGTACCGGTCTTCTTGCGGAATGCGGCTTTTCTCAGGAGCAGGCGCTTCTCGCACTTAAACCGCTTATTACTGCTAATATCGAAAACGTGCTGAAAACCGACCCGACTACAGCCCTTACAGGACCTGTCGAGCGCTGCGACTGTGAAACCGTTCGCAGGCATATGGACTGCTTTGATAATGAAACTGACCTTTCGCTTTACCGTTCGGCTTCGTTGAAGCTTGTCGGAATGGCACAGAAAAAACATCCGGAAACTGATTATTCGGAGCTTGAAAGAATACTGAAAAAAACCGCACCCTCGGACTGAAGGTGCGGTTTGCTGTTATGCGAGTTCGCCGTGCTTTTCGTATTTCGCAGTACGTACTATTCTGTTGTTGTCGTCAACGAAAACTACCTGCGGCTGGTGTGACTTAGCTTCCTGCGGCGTCATTGAAGCATAGGACATGATTATTACAAGGTCGCCCTTCTGACCGGAGCGTGCCGCTGCGCCGTTTAGGCAGATCATGCCGCTTCCGCGCTCACCTGCTATGACGTAGGTTTCAATCCGGCTTCCGCTGTTTACGTTTACGATGTGAACACGCTCGTATTCGTACAGCCCTGCCGCATCCATCAGATCCTCGTCGATGGTAACGCTGCCAACGTAGTTCAGCTCTGCCTGAGTAACTACGGCGCGGTGTATCTTACATTTCAGCATTGATAATTCCATTGATTTCTCCTTTTTTCTCATTGCACATATAACCGTTATCTGCTGCGGTGCATATTCTGAAGCGGTGCTCAGTCTGTGACATCCTCGGTAAAGAAATTGTCAATAAGCCTTGTTTTGCCGATGAACACAGCAATTGCACAAAGCGCCGGACGGTCGAGCTTTTCTATCTGCTGCATTGTCGCAAGATCAACTATCTTTACGTAATCGATTTTTGCGAGCGGCTCGGCATTGATGTGCTGTGTCATTGCGCTGATGATTGCGGAGCAGTCCTTTTCGCCGTTTCTGACCATCTCTGAGCCGAGTTTAATCGACTGTGAAAGCACAAGTGCTGCCTTTCTCTCGTCCTCGTTCAGATAGGTATTTCTTGAGCTTTTTGCCAGACCGTCATCCTCACGGATTATGGGACAGCCGACTATTTCAATATCGATATTCAGGTCGTCAACCATATGCTTTATTACTGCAAGCTGCTGCGCGTCCTTTTTGCCGAAATATGCGCGGTCAGGTTTTACAATATTGAAAAGCTTTGAAACGACTGTGCAGACTCCTCTGAAATGAATGGGACGACTCAGTCCGCAAAGCTCCTGGGTAAGTACTGTCATATCCACGAATGAGGAAAAACCTTCGTGATACATTTCGGAAGGCTCCGGGTGGAAAATCATGTCGCAGCCGTGCTCCTCAGCCAGAGCTGCATCATGCTCAAGATCTCTGGGGTAGCTTTCAAGATCCTCTGTGGGACCGAACTGCATGGGGTTTACGAAATCGGAAACAACAGTTCTGTCGTTATCTCTGTGCGAAGCGTCAATCAGGCTTGCATGTCCCTCGTGAAGGTAACCCATAGTAGGAACAAGACCGACGGAAAGACCTTCGGCTCTCCACTTTCTGACCTGTGCGCGTACTTCATCTATTGTAGAAACTATTTTCATTATTTATTCTCCTCCAGGATTTTGCTTATTACATCATTGTCAATTGCGTAGGTGTGTTCCTCTGCCGGGAATGCACCGCTTTTTGTTTCGCTTATATATGAGTTTATTCCTTCCCTCATCAGATCGCCCAGATTTGCAAAGCGTTTAACGAACTTTGCAGTATGTCCGGTGGTCAGCCCCAGCATATCCTGATATACCAGAACCTGACCGTCGCAGCCGTTTCCGGCGCCGATACCTATTGTGGGAATGAACAGCTTTTTTGTAATGATATCCGCAAGCTTTGCGGGAATTCCTTCGAGAACTACAGCGCATGCGCCTGCCTGCTGAATTTTCAGTGCGTCGTCAATAAGCTTCTGAGCCTTATCCAGGCTTTTTCCCTGAACCTTGAAGCCGCCGAAGGCATTGACTGACTGCGGTGTAAGTCCGAGATGAGCGACAACCGGGATGGAAGCATTTACGATAGCCTCAATCTGCTCGCAGACCTCAGCACCGCCCTCAAGCTTTATGGCATTCGCTCCGCCTTCTTTGATAAGTCTGCCGGCGTTTATGACAGCCTCCTGCACGCTGACCTGATATGACATAAAGGGCATATCAGCAACGATGAAGGCATTTTCAGCGCCTCTTGATACAGCCGCCGTATGGTGGATCATATCCTCCATTGTAACGGGAATGGTGTTTTCATAACCCAGCATCACCATTCCGAGAGAATCACCGACGAGAATCGAATTGATACCGCATTCATCGATGATTTTTGCCGTTGTGTAGTCGTACGCAGTAAGCATCGTTATCTTGTCGCCTGATTGCTTCTGCTGCAAAAGGGTGGAAACGGTGTTTTTCATATTAGTTTTCTCCTTTACATAATGTTGTCTTTCCGCTTTTGCGGATAAGGCACAGTCAGGAACGGCACACACTGCCGCTGATTTAGTTATATCACAACAGCAAACCAAAGTCAAGACAAACCCACTTTCTACGGCGCAGAGCCTGCGCTACCATTTCCGGCAATCGCTACACTCCGTTTCTCTCTGAATGCGAGCCGTAAGTTTTCTTGTCGTAGGGCACATTATTGTCAATCAGTTATATAAAACATTAATTCTGAAAACTCCTGGAATTATTTAGACTAACCCGTTTTATAGGATTTGACCGTGAACGGTTTGAGGTCTGCAAAAAAGGGGCTGCCATGCGGCAGTCCCCGGTTCTGAATCAGTTTTATTTTTTACAGTACATCGTCGAGAACGGCTTTCAGCGTGTCAGCGGAACGCTTGAGCGCTGCCTTTTCCTCGTCACTCAGCTCAATGGGAACCAGATCCTCAACGCCGTTTTTGCCTACAATTGCAGGCATGCTGAGAGCTACTCCGTTTATTTCTTCGGTATTTTGTATGCTGGAAACGGGCAGAACCGATTTTTCGTCCCTGACGATCGCCTCACAAATACGCTTGACGGACATTGCAATGCCGTAGTAGGTCGCCTTTTTCTTGTTGATTATTTCATATGCGCTGTTTTTAACGCCCTCTGCGATTTTTTCGGTAGCATTATCATGATCGAAATGTCCCCTCATTTCGCAGAATTTGTGCAGCGGAACACCTGAAACATTAGCGCTGCTCCATGCTGCGATCTCGCTGTCGCCGTGTTCGCCGATAATGAATGCGTGTATGCTTCTGCTGTCTACCTGGAGATGCTCGCCGAGCAGGTATTTAAGCCTTGCTGTGTCAAGAACCGTGCCCGAGCCGAAAACGCGGTTTGCCGGGAAGCCGCTGAGCTTCTGCGCCGTGTAGGTGAGAATATCAACCGGATTGGCAACTATCAGGAGTATGCCCTGAGTATTGTATTTTGCGATTTCAGGGATAATGGATTTGAATATCCCGACATTTTTCTTTACAAGATCCAGCCTTGTTTCGCCGGGTTTCTGACCTGCGCCTGCAGTTACGATAACTACTGCAGCATCGCTGATGTCCTCATATCCGCCTGCATATATCTGCATAGGCTTGGAAAAGGGCAGACCGTGGCTGATATCAAGAGCCTCGCCCTCAGCTCTGTTTCTGTCGGCGTCAATCAGTACAAGCTCTGAAAAAAGTCCGCTTTCCATAAGTGCAAATGCCGTTGCTGAGCCAACAAATCCGCATCCGACAATTGCTGCCTTTCTGCTGTTCATTTCTGCCATTGTGAATCACTCCTTATTTAGTTTCTGTAATTATTATATAGTTTATTCAATATTTTTTCTGTTGCCATGGCAACACAATTATGGATAAAGTAAAATAAGCGAAATATAAAACGGCAAAAACGCCGCCAACGGTATTATGCGCTGGAGCATGCTGTGTGAGTATAGAAGATTATATACATCGTAGGCTGCGATTTCAGCAGCATATACGAGAATAAGCCACTGCAGATTTTTATACAGAGAGAAGCCGTCGTGATAGATCTTATCCCTGATCTGATACGAAAAGGGAAGGGCGGCAAGCTCTGAAATACCGTTTTTCAGCAGAAGACAAAGCGTTATCACTGCGGCCCCATTGACCAGAAAAATTAAAACTGTAATAACACAGGGCAGGATGATGCGGCTTTTTTCTGAAGGTTCAGCAGCTTCGTTACGCTTTTTTACTGCTGCTTAATACTTCACTTTACGGCTGTTCGGTTGTAAACGGCATACTTTATGATTTTGCCATACGTTAATTATACAAAATTAAAAAACCAAAAGCAAGGAGTATATGTTTTTTTGTAATATTGCCCGAAGTGTCATGCTTGTATTTGTGAATAATGGCACTATCTTGATCAAAGCCTTGTACGTGGATTTCGAGACGCCGTGTTAATCGAGGAGAGAAAACAGATAGAGACATCTTGATAATTATCATCATTTGAAGTATAATCATAGTAAGAATGATTTATCAGGAGGGGTTGTTAATGACAGATACGATTTATTCCATTCCTAAAATAGTATCTTTGTTGACACCTGTTTTTGACGAGTACAAAATAAAAAAGGCTGTTCTTTTTGGTTCCTATGCTAAAGGAAAAGCTGTTCAGAACAGCGATGTTGATATTCTTGTTGACAGCGGAATGAAGGGTTTGGCTTTTTTTGGATTAGTAGAAGATATTGTAACTGCTCTTGACAAAGATGCTGATATACTTGATGTAAGTCAGATCATTCCTGATTCAGAGGTTGAACGTGAGATTAATGAAACAGGGGTGCTGATTTATGGAAACTAAAGACAGACAGGTGCTTGAAAAAATAAGTCGTCATATTTCTGCGGTATTGAATTATTGTCAGGATTGTTCCTCTCTGGAGGATTTTGAAAGAAGTTCAATGCGTGTCGAAGCTTGTGTTTTTAATCTTATGCAAATCGGGGAGCTTGCAAAAACGGCTCTATCGGATGAAGCAAAAGCAAACATTACCACGATTCCGTGGAAACAGCTTTACGGTATGAGAAACAGAATTGTTCACGGTTACTCCGGTGTGGATATGAGTATTGTATGGGATACCATAAACGATGATCTTGAACCATTAAAAGCAGAAATAGTCAAATATATCGTATAACAGTTTAGTGAAGACTTAAAAATGTATAATACAAAACAAAAATCCTGCCACTTTCGTGTCAGGATTTTCGCTTTGGCTCCCCCAACTGGGCTCGAACCAGTGACATCATGATTAACAGTCATGCGCTCTACCGACTGAGCTATGGAGGAATATTCATGTTGGCATCTTCCTATTTTTCCGGGACGTCACCATCCAAGTATCTTCGGCACTATCGAGCTTAACTTCCGTGTTCGGCATGGGAACGGGTGGACCCTCCGGAATAATAAATATGAATATACTATCTGTATATATTTTGCTTTGGTTTTCCTGTGTGGACCCGCAGACATTCTGGCAGTAACAGCCGATACATGTTGCTGCTTTTGGCATTCAGCGGGCTGCAAGAAAATTCAGGTCATAGAAAATGTCCGGAACAGCGATAAATCTGCCCCGGACAGTGTTTTATTCATCAGCCAAACTGACGCGTGAAATCATTCCTCGCCGGCTACAACCTGAATTCCGAGATCAGCAAGCTGTCCGGCGTCAACATCAGCCGGAGCATTGGTCATAGGCTCGCTGGCGTTCTGAACCTTCGGGAATGCAACAACGTCGCGCAGTGTGGGTGCGCCGAGCATCTGCATGACAAGTCTGTCCAGACCGATGCCCATTCCGCCGTGGGGCGGTGCGCCGTATTTGAATGCATCCATAAGAAAACCGAATTTTGCATATGCCTGCTCGTCGGTCATGCCGAGCATTTCAAACATCTTCTTCTGCAGGTCGGGATTCGTGATACGGATAGAACCGCTCGAAAGCTCAATTCCATTGAGAACCATATCGTAGGCCTTTGCGTAAACCTCGCCCTTGTCACCGTCGAGCTTGTCAAGACAGTCATCTGTCGGGGAGGTGAAGGGGTGGTGCATTGCGATCCACTCGCCGCTTTCCTTATCGAATTCAAAGAATGGGAATTTTACCACCCAAAGGAAGTTGTAGCCCTCGCCGATAATGTCAAGCTTTTTGGCAGCTTCCAGACGAACTGCACCGAGTGTCGAAAGCACGGTATTGTTATCTGTATCGGCTACAATGAATACTACGTCGCCCTTTTCAGCGCCTGCGGTGCTCAGGATGGCGTTCATTTCATCCTCTGTCATGAACTTTGCAAAGCTTGAAGCAATGCCGTCGTCGGTCATTCTGATCCATGCAAGACCCTTTGCACCGATTCCGCGGACAAATTCAGTAAGCTTGTCGATTTCTTTTCTTGTGTAGGTTTTAACAGCGCCCTTTGCAGTGATACCGCGAACAGAACCGCCGCCTTCAACAGCACTGCTGAATACGCCGAAGCCGCAGCCGCGCACAGCGTCAGTAATATCGAAAAGCTCCATGCCAAATCGGGTATCGGGCTTATCGGAGCCGAAGCGCTCCATAACTTCGTTGTATGTGTATCTGGGAAACGGGGTGGGGATGTCGATATTCATTACTTCCTTGAATACTCTTTTGATATAGCCTTCGCCTATCTCGAGAACGTCCTCCATGTCCACAAATGACATTTCAAGGTCGATCTGAGTGAATTCAGGCTGTCTGTCTGCTCTGAGGTCCTCGTCACGGAAGCAGCGCGCAATCTGCATGTAACGGTCAAAGCCGGATACCATGCAAAGCTGCTTGTACATCTGCGGCGACTGAGGCAGAGCATAGAAGGAGCCCTTGTGGATTCTCGAGGGAACCAGGAAGTCACGGGCACCCTCGGGGGTGGATTTGATAAGCATGGGTGTTTCAAGCTCAATAAAGCCGTTTTCGTCAAAATAGTCGCGTGTAACCTTAGCAACCTTGTGACGGAAAATAAGGTTCTGCTGCAGGGCAGGACGGCGAAGGTCGAGGTAACGGTATTTAAGCCTTGTAAGCTCGGCGGTCTTGCAGTCGTCCACGATTTCGAAGGGGGGTGTTTCGCTTTTTCCGAGAATGCGAAGCTCTCTTACCTCGATTTCAATATCACCTGTGGGAATATCCTTATTCTTGCTGCTGCGCTCACGTACAACGCCCTTTGCTGCAAGGACAAATTCGCTTCTGACGGAAAATGCCTTTTCAAAAACAGCGCGGTCGGTATTGTCGTCAAATGCAAGCTGTACAATGCCTGTGCGGTCGCGCAGGTCGATAAAGATAAGCTGTCCGAGGTCGCGCTGGCGCTGTGTCCAGCCGCAGACAGTGACTTCCTCACCGATGTTGCTGCTGCGAAGCTCGCCGCAATAGCAGCTGCGCTTCATTCCTGTCAAAAATTCTGCCATTTCAATTACTTCTTTCTTTTTATATATTATACAAGACCGAGCTTTTCCATAAAGCTGTCGTTTGCTCCGTTAACATACATTGCAAAGAATGCATCATAGAAGCCCTCATCAAGCGGAACTTCCTTTTTAGCTCCGTTAAGCATATTCTTAACAGTTGCCTTTCCTGCAGCAAGCTCGTCGTCACCGATAACAACGCTGAATTTAGCTTCTATCTTGTCAGCGTATTTCATCTGAGCCTTTATGCTTCTGCCGACTATGTCGCCCTCAGCAATAAGTGAGGAATTTCGCACACCCTCGACAAGCTCGAATGCCTTGATCTTTGCCTTATCTCCTATGCCGATCACGTACAGGTCGCACACGGGCGGCTTTTCAAGCTCGATGCCCTGAGTGTCAAGCAGCAGAAGAAGTCTTTCAATGCCCATTCCGAATCCGAGCGACGGGGTGCTCTGACCGCCAAGCTCTTCGATAAGACCATCGTAGCGTCCGCCGCCGCAGACGGTTCCCTGGGCACCTATGTCATTTGAAACGAATTCAAATACTGTTCTTGTATAGTAATCAAGTCCGCGCACGATGCGGGGATTGACCTTGAACGGGACTTTTACAGCGTCAAGGCAGCTTTTTACTCCCTCGAAATGCTCGCGGCAGTCGTCGCAGATATAGTCGAGAACTGTCGGTGCCTTTGCGGCAATCTCAGAGCAGACGGGGCTTTTGCAGTCGAGAATACGCATCGGATTGCGCTCCAGACGGCTGCGGCAGGTATCGCAAAGCTCTGATTCGTGTGCAGAGAAATATTCCTTGAGTGCAGCATGATATTTCGGACGGCAATCCTTGCAGCCAATTGAGTTAAGCTCCAGAGAAAGATTCTGAACGCCGAGACGGTCAAAGATAGAATGAGCGCAGCAGATAACCTCTGCGTCTGCGTAGAAGGATGGCGCACCGTAAACCTCAATGCCGAACTGGTGGAATTCGCGCTGTCTGCCCTTCTGGGGCTTTTCGTAGCGGTAGCATGAGGTCAGGTAATAAACCTTAACGGGGTAGCCGTCGTTATATACGCCGTGTTCGAGCATTGCTCTTGCAGCGCCTGCAGTACCCTCGGGGCGAAGAGTGACAGATTCGCCGCCCTTTGTTTCGAATGTGTACATTTCCTTCTGTACAACATCAGTCGTATCACCTACAGAGCGGTTAAAAAGCTCCGTATGTTCAAAAACAGGGGTGCGTATCTCCTTAAAGCCGTAGGACTGCGCCTGACCGCGCATAATATCCTCGACAAACTGCCACTTATAGCTTTCTGATGGCAGGATATCCTCTGTACCCTTGATACCATTGGTAATAAGCTTCATAAAATGTTCTTCCTTTCAGTTTTCGTACCTTTCGGTGCAGCAAACACCGATACGTATCTATTCTACATGATTACGTCAAAAAAATCAATCTTTTCTTTCATACAGCGGCGCAGTGCGGCAGTGATAAACCGTATTCTTATTACGTTTGCAGCTCCAATCCGGTTTATCTGCGTTCGTTCGATCGTTTGGCTGACGGAGCATTCAAAGAAAAAGTCTTTTATGGAAATACTACTTCTTGAAAGCAAATGATTTGTACCCACAAGGTGCACACCTTCGTGTTGACATAGTGCAGCTTCCGATCGTCTTGAGAGTTTAACCGGAAATCCGGCAACAGCAAAAAGAGTGATTGAGTAAATTGCCGGCAGGATAGAAAGCCTTTCTGAATTCAGCAGTCTGGGTATGGATATTACCGCACTGACAGATGAAATCAGTGGTTACAGGTACCTGATTATTGACAGATATATCGTATTCTACAGAGTGATTGAAAGTGAAATTATTGTTGTCAGCATTATTGATGGCAGAACTGATTATATGAAATATCTTTTATCCGGATTGACTGAGGAAGATTAATCTTCCTCAGCTTTTTTGTCGGCCTTAGCACGGAAGCTTCTGTATTCCTCGTAAACTTCCGTCCAGTAACGCTTATCCTCGTCCGTTATCGGGCGCATTACTCTGCATGGGTTGCCGACTGCAACGACATTATCGGGAATATCGCGAGTGACGACCGAGCCGGAACCTATCACAACATTGCTGCCGATTGTAACACCGGGGTTTATCGTTACGTTTCCGCCAATCCATACATTGTCGCCTATCGTAACAGCCCGTCCGCCTTCAATGCGCTTGTTGCGTATTTCTGCATCAATTGGGTGCCACGGGGTGAAAATACAGGTGCGCGGTCCGAAAAGGACATCGTTTCCGATATGAACCGGTGCAACGTCAAGGATTATACAGTCGAAGTTTGCATAAAAGCCCTCGCCGATATATGTATTGCAGCCGTAATCGCAGCGAAACGGCGGTTCAATACAGATGTGCTCTCCCACAGAGCCGAAAAGCTGCTTTAAAAGCTCAGTGCGGTAGTCCAGCTGTTCCTCGGTTGTTGAATTGAAAAGCCTTGTAAGTTGACGTGAGCGGGCCTTGTCATGCAAAAGTTCCGGATCAAGATCGCAGTAGGGCAGACCGCTGAGCATTCGTTCTTTTTCTGTCATGATAATACCTCCCGAAGTTGATATAATAATTTTACAAAATATAATATGTAAATGCAAGGGTTTATAAAAATGCAGGAAAGTGACATAATTTTATTTGTCAGTACAGATATCGGTATCTATGGTCACAAAATGAGGAATAATTTTATGACAACAGTAAAAAAGTACTTTATTATCGCAGCGCGATGTATTATAATGAATACAGATAACTTTTTGCGAGGTGCGATATGGAAAAGATAAAGAACAGGATAAATATAGAAATAGCAGGCACACGCTTTACGGTGCTGAGCGAGGAAACTGACGCCTATACAAAAAGGCTTGCGTCAAAGCTTACGGATGAAATCGGTGTTATCAGAAAGGCTGCTCCGGGTCTGTCTCTTTCATCGGCTGCAATGCTTGCGGCTCTCAATTACTGCGACAGCAGCACAAAGGCGCAGGCGGACGCTGACGCTCTGCGCACACAGATAAAGGAATACCTGGCTGAAATCACAAAACAGCGCGGAGAGTGTGATGAGCTTGCTGAGGAAAACGAAAAGCTCAGACGCGATATCGAAACCCTCAGGAAAAGGCTCGGGGAAAGGGGAAAGACCCCGGAAATGCCGGCTCCCGTTTCGCGCACAGTCAAGACCGTAAGAGCGGCCGTCCAGACTGACGAGGCAGCGGAGGAAATAACGGACTTTTTTGAAAAATTTGAAAAGAAATGAAAGGTATGAAAAAAAACAAAATCGAGATACTTGCCCCCGCTGGCGGTGAGGAAGCTCTTACAGCGGCGGTGCGCTCAGGCGCAGACGCCGTTTATCTTGGCTCTCAGCGTTTCAGCGCAAGAAGCTCCGCACATAATTTTGACGATGAGCAGCTGAAAAATGCAGTTGCCTATTGTCATGAAAACGGTGTTGACGTTCATCTTGCGGTAAATACCCTTGTGCGCGATGACGAGCTTGGCGACGCGATGGAGCTTGTGAAATATGCATGCTCTGTGGGAGTTGACGCGCTTATCGTGCAGGATATGGGGGTCATTTCCCTGATACGCAAAAGCTGCCCTGATATGCCCATACACGCATCGACCCAGCTTTCAGTGCATACGCTGAAGGGAGTCGAAATGCTTGCGCGCCTCGGCGTGCAGAGAGTCGTGCTTTCTCGTGAACTGTCATTTGAAGAAATAGCCTTGATTACAAAGCACAGTCCTGTAGAAATCGAAGTATTCGTGCACGGTGCGCTTTGCATGTGCGTATCGGGTCAGTGCTACTTCAGCGCCATGCTCGGTTCCAGAAGCGGTAACCGCGGTCAGTGCGCACAGCCGTGTCGTCTGCCGTTTTTGGTGCGCGGAGGAACGGGCTACGACCTTAGCCTTAAAGACCTGTCGGTTATTGAGCACCTGAGTATGCTGCAGCAGGCAGGCGTTGCCTCAGCGAAAATTGAAGGACGGATGAAGCGGCCGGAATATGTTGCCGCTGCTACTGCTGCGTGCCGTCAGTGCCTTGACAGCGGCAGTGCGGATGCAAAACTGATGGAGAATCTGCAGGCGGTTTTTTCGCGCACAGGTTTTACGTCAGGCTATTTCGACGGAAAAACCGGACGGGATATGTTCGGCATACGCTCCAAGGATGATGTCGGGGCTGCAGATAAAAAGGTATTCAGCGCTCTTCATGAGCTTTATAAAAGAGAAAGACAGCATGTTCCTGTTAAAATGCATCTTGAAGTACCGGCTGGTGCTGCGAGTACCTTATCGGCTTCTGACGACAGGAAAAACACAGTTACAGTAAAAGGCAGCGTTCCCGAGCGTGCGGAAAAAGTTGCCCTTGACTACGATAGAGCAGAGCGCAGTCTTGCAAAAACAGGCGGTACACCATATTATCTCGAAAGCCTTGAATGTGAAATAGGGGAGGGCCTGACCGTTGCTGCCTCGTCTCTGGGCGCAATGCGAAACGAAGCCCTGGCTGTTCTTTCTGAGAAGCGCTCATTCCCGCGCCCTGTCAGCTTTTCGGGAATATCGTCTTTGAATACAGAGCCTCACAAAGCAGCATCAATGTCGCTGCGTGCACGTTTTCCCGACGGGAACGTACCGGATGAATTCCTTGACTGCGAGCTTATCTATGTTCCGCTGTTTATTCCGGATAAGGCGTTTGACAGGCTTCTCAGCCGCGGTTTTGCTGTTGCGGCAGAGATTCCTCGCGGGATGTTCGGCATTGAGAAATCAATTCAGAAGCGACTTCGCCGTGTGCAGGAGCTTGGCGTCGATGAGGTCCTCACCGGTAATGTGGGTGCAGTGCAGAGCGCACTGGAGCTTGGTATGCTTGTTCACGGCGGCTTCGGACTAAATATCACGAATACACAGAGCCTTGCTCATTTTCGTGAACTTGGTCTTATCGATGCAGAGCTTTCATTTGAGCTGACATTGCAGCAGATTTCGGCTATCGGTGACAGCCTTCCGAGGGGAATAATTACCTATGGTCGTCTGCCGCTGATGCTGACGCGAAACTGTCCGGCTCAAAACGACGGAAGGGGATGCAAGCACTGCAGCACGCCGCCTGTTATACGCGACAGAAAGGGAATAGAATTCCCGATGCAGTGCTTCGGAGCATGTACGGAAATACTCAACAGCACGCCCCTGACGCTTGCCGACAGGCGACAGGAAATATCAGGTGCGGATTTCGAGGTTTTGCGTTTTTCCACAGAAAACGGAGCGCAGCGCGCGGAAATGCTGCGCAGATATATTTCCGGAAAAACACCAGACGGCGGTCATACAAGAGGGCTGTACTACAGAGGTGTATATTAAAAATTCTTTCTTGCTGAAAGGGGCTGTGAATTTCTTCACAGCCCCTTTGTAGGTTGAATATTTTCTATCAGCCGAGCTTTACAGGCTTTGAATGCCAGATTGTGTCGGCATAGTCTCTGATGGAACGGTCTGATGCGAAACGTCCTGCCTTTGCGATGTTTACAAGCGACATGCGGTTCCAGACCTTCTTGTCCTCATACAGACGGGAAGCCTTCTGCTGGGTGTTAGCATAGTCTGCAAAATCAGCAAGAACCATGTACGGGTCAATTGTTGAAAGAGATACGGCAATGTCGTTGAAGCGCTCGCCGAATTCGTTTCTGATACCGTCTACAGCAGCACGGATAATGTGGTTGTTGTTGTACGGTATGCCCGGGTTGTAGCCCTGCTTTTTAAGCTGATTAACCTCCGGTGTTGTCATACCGAAGATGAGGGCATTGTCGTCGCCGACAACGTCGTGTATCTCTACGTTAGCGCCGTCGAGGGTTCCGAGTGTAATTGCACCGTTTATCATGAACTTCATGTTTGATGTACCGGAAGCCTCTGTGCCTGCAAGTGAAATCTGTTCGCTGATTTCTGCTGCAGGAATGAGCTTTTCAGCAACGGATACACGCGGGTGCAGCCTTTGCGCCGAAGATGTAGGTCTTGGGCTTGTAATCTGCGTCAGGGTTGTCGCGCAGCCACTGATAGGTGCTGTATATGTGCAGAGCGTTGAGAAGCTGTCTCTTGTACTCGTGCAGTCTCTTTACCTGAACGTCGAAGATGGATTCGGGGTCAACCTTGATTCCGTTCTGCTCAAGAATGTACTTGGCCATCTTTTCCTTGTTGTGCTTCTTGATTACAGCAAGCTTTGCGAGCACTACTGCGTCGCTCTTGTAAGCCATAAGTCCCTCGAGAGCGTTTGCATCCTTTGTGAAGCGGTCGCCGATAAGCTCGGTGATAAGGGAAGCAAGCTCCGGGTTGGACTGATTGAGCCAACGTCTGTGAGCGATACCGTTTGTGACATTCTTGAATTTTTCCGGTGTTACAGCGTAGAAATCGCTGAATACGCTGTCCTTGAGGATTTCGCTGTGAAGCTTTGAAACGCCGTTTACAGAATGTGAAGCGATAACGGCAAGGTTAGCCATTCTGACGATACCGTCATTGATAACAGCCATTCTGCCGATTTTCCAGCCTTCAACGCCGAGCTTGTTCATTTCCTCGCAGAAGCGGCGGTTGATTTCCTCAACGATCTGGTAGATTCTCGGGAGTCTTCTCTGGAAGAGGTCTACCTGCCAGCACTCGAGAGCTTCGCTCATTACGGTGTGGTTGGTGTATGCGATGGTGCGTGTTACGATATCCCACGCCTTGTCCCATTCGTAGCCGCATTCGTCAAGCATAATACGCATAAGCTCAGGGATTGCGAGAACGGGGTGGGTGTCGTTAAGGTGAATGGCAACAAGTTCCGGAAGGTTATCAAGGGAGTGGTTATGTCTGAGGTGACGCTGGATGATATCCTGGATAGTAGCGGATACAAGGAAGTACTGCTGTGAAAGACGCAGGCTCTTACCCTCGGAATGGTTATCCTCCGGATAAAGTACTCTTGTAATGCTCTCTGCGAGCGCCTTCTGCTCCATAGCGCGGACATAGTCGCCGGAGTTAAAGAGCTTCATATCAAAATTATCCGAGGTTGCAGCCCAGAGACGGAGTCTTGCAACACCCTTGCCGTCCGCACCGGGTACGAGCATATCATAGGGGGTAGCGATGATCTTCGTCGGGTTTTCAATCTCGATTGAATGGTGTGTTTCGTGCCAGGTTTCCTTGATTCTGCCGTCGAAGTAAACGGGAATGCTCTTCTCGGGGTGAGCCTGCAGCCATACAGAGCCGCCGGGCAGCCAGAAATCGGGAAGCTCGGTCTGCCAGCCGTCAACAAGTCGCTGGCGGAAAATACCGTATTCATAGCGCAGTGAGTAGCCCATAGCGCTGTACTTCTGTGTTGCAAGACCATCAAGGAAGCAAGCGGCAAGTCTGCCCAGACCGCCGTTTCCGAGACCTGCGTCGGGTTCCTGCTCATAGATATTTTCAAGCTTTATATCCATGCTCTTGAGAGCCTGCTCGATGGTTTCCTCGAGACCGAGATTATAAAGGTTATTTTTGAGTGAACGGCCCATGAGGAATTCCATGCAAAGGTAGTAAACTGTTTTGCTGCCCTGCTTTTCAGCAGCGGCTACGAATTCCTTATGCTCTGCACGCATGATATCGCGCAGAACGAGAGCAACTGCCTTATAATAGTGCTCATCTGTTGCGTCCTGGGGTGTAACGCCGAAATTATGTGAAAGCTTAGCAATGATAAGCTCTCTTGCCTCGCCCGGTGAAAGCTTGGACTTTGACATAGTAATGACCTCCTTTTGATTGCGGCATGCCTCCTTTTACAGCAATGCCGTCAATGAACTGCTCAAAAACAATTCCATATTATTTTATCATAAACTTGCACATAAATCAAGGAAAAAATAAGCATTTTATAATTAAAAACAGATAAAAAACATAATTTTATGCTCTGAATAGGCAGTATAATGCTATTGTTTAACCTGAACGGATAAAAAATATCCTGCATTGTCGAAAATGATACTGTTATTTTATCGGAAAGTGTGGTAGAATAGTATCTTGAGAAATCAGCGCTAAAAATTAGGAGCGTCAGTATGAAAAGAAACTACAGGATTGCGGACAAAACAATAGAAATAATCTCGCTGTATGATGAAGTGCACGATTACTGCAGGGACTATCTTACGGAAGATGACGCCGATTTCAGCGTTGTGATAAACCCTGACGTTATTGAGTATGAGCGAAAACGTTCGGCAAGCAATGATATAGCAGAGGGTCGCAGCGTCCGAGACTGGGATGACAGCTACCTTGAGGAGCTTGCTGTGTACCGTAAAATAGCGGAGAAAATGCCGGAATATGATACCTTCCTTTTTCACGGCTCAGTTGTAGCTGTTGACGGCGAGGGTTATGTGTTTACGGCGAAATCAGGCACCGGCAAATCGACGCATGCAAGACTCTGGCGTGAGCTGCTCGGCAGCCGTGCCGTCATGGTAAACGACGATAAGCCGCTGATCAGGGTGAATGAAGGCGGCGTTACAGTTTTTGGCACGCCCTATAACGGCAAGCACCGTCTCGGCAGCAATATTTCGGTTTCACTCAGGTCTGTGTGCATTATACGGCGCGCTGACGAAAACTGCATCAGCAGGATAACAAAATCTCAGGCATATGCAATGCTGCTTCAGCAAAGCTATCGCCCGTCTGATGCCGCAGCTCTTGCGAAAACGCTGCATCTTATTGATAAAATGGCGGATTCCGTAGAGCTCTGGCAGCTCGGATGCAATATGGATATCTCCGCAGCAGAGCTTGCTTACAATACAATGAAAGGAATTTGAATATGAAGCTGAATAAGAATTTTCTTGTACACAAAACCGGCGGTGAAACCGTTGTTGTTCCAACAGGCAACGCTGACTTTTCCGGTATTGTAAAGGGCAACAAAACACTTGGTGCAATACTTGACCTTATGAAAAATGATACAGATGAACAGCAGATAATCGACGCCATGGCTGAACGCTTTGAGGCTCCGCGTGACGTTATTGAGAAGGATGTTGCCAATGTTATAATAAAACTTCGCAGTATTGGTGCTATCGATGAGTAAGTCCAGCTTTGAAGAGGTTATCCAGCGCGAAGGACGGCTTGTCTATGTTAATAAGGGCGACAGTATGATGCCGCTTATAAAGCAGGACCGGGATCTTCTTGTGATTGAACGCACGAACGGCAGGCTCAGACGATTCGACGTGCCGCTTTATAAACGAGACAGCGGTCAGTATGTTTTACACAGGATCGTGAGAGTTCGGAAGAATGATTACGTTATCTGCGGTGACAATAGGGTGACTTTTGAATACGGTATTACAGATCGTCATATAATCGGTGTTCTGACTGCGGTTGTAAGAGATGGCAAAGAGCTTCCTGTCACAAGCATAAAATACAGGCTTTATGTATTTTTGTGGTATATGCTGTTTCCTGAGCGTTATCTGATTGTAAAAGCAGGCAGACTATTAAAAAGAATTGTAAAGCGAAAATAACGAATAATGACAGATTATCTGTAAACAGTCTTTTCTGCTTATAATACTGTGATTCTTGAACGCTCCGGTCATCTTCTGTATGCGGTGCAGGATGATTTATTTACATATTCGTATTTCATATTATATTTGATGAAGGAAAAGTGCTTTGGATACTCGTAAATCAATAAATAAAAATGCAATAAAATGGATATATAAAGTTGCCGGTACAAAAAAGGCGTATATACTTATACTGATTTTTATCCAGATGATACACGGTGCAAGCGGTGTGCTCTATGCTCTGCTTCTCCGCAATATAGTTGACAGCGCTGTCGGCAAGGATATCAACGGCTTTACTGTGAATGTTATTCTTGTAATACTTCTGGTCATTGCACAGCTTGCCATGCGTGCTGCTTTAAGATACCTGGATGAGCTTTCCAGATCCTCACTGGAAAATATCTTCAAGCAGCGGCTTATGCATAATCTTATGACGAAGAATTTTGCCGCAGTAGATGCAGTTCATTCCGGAGAATGGCTGAACAGGCTTACAAATGATACCGTTGTTGTAGCGAACGGCTGCACGGATATTATACCCGGAATTTCCGGTATGTCGGTAAAAATGATAAGCGCAGTAATAATGATAATTATTCTGCAGCCGTGGTTTACATGGATAATCCTGCCAGGCGGTGCGGTCATGGTTGCCCTGACATATGCATTCAGAAAGATTCTGAAAAAGCTTCATAAAAACGTACAGGAAAAGGATGGTGCGCTGCGCATCTTTCTGCAGGAAACTCTCGGAAATATGATGATGATACGCTCCTTTGCTGCAGAGGAACAGACAGAGCATGAAATGAAAGACAAGGCCGGTGCACATAAAAGTGCGAGGATGAGGAAAAATCGCTTTTCGAATTTCTGCAATATAGGTTTCGGCACAGCAATTCACGGAATGTATCTTTTCGGAGTTTGCTGGTGCGGATGGGGTATTCTGACAGGTGTCATAACTCTCGGAACTCTGACAGCAGTAACACAGCTTATCTCTCAGATACAGTCGCCGTTTGCGAACATTACTGGTTATCTCCCGAGGTTTTATGCCATGACTGCAAGCGCTGAGCGACTGATGGAAATAGAGTATTTTGAAGAAGAGGAAACCGAGCCTGCATTGCCGCTTGATGAAATAAATAATCTATATAACGACAAGCTTCTGGAAATAGGACTGAGTGATGTCTGCTTCACATATTACCCTCCGTCAGAAAAGGTAAATGAGCTTTCAAAGGACGGCATGCCGGTTGTACTGAACGGAATAAATGTTAGTGTCAGGAACGGTGAATATGTTGCCTTTACAGGACACAGCGGCTGCGGTAAATCAACTGTAATAAAGCTTCTTATGAGCATATACAGCCCGGACAGCGGAGAATGTTTTATTCGCACAAATGACGGCATCAGTCCACTTACAAACCGCTTTCACAGACTTTTTGCCTATGTTCCGCAGGGAAACAAGCTTATGACCGGAACCGTAAGGGAGGCAGTAGCCTTTGCTGATAAATCAAGAATGCACGATGACGAAAAAATAGAGCAGGCTCTTAAAGTAGCCTGTGCGTATGAATTTGTTTCAGAGCTGGAAAACGGAGCGGATACGCTTCTCGGCGAAAGGGGAACAGGTCTTTCCGAGGGTCAGATGCAGCGCATTGCCGTTGCAAGGGCAGTTTTTTCAGAAAGTCCGGTGCTGATTCTGGATGAAGCCACAAGCTCTCTTGACACTGCAACTGAGCAGCGCCTGCTGCAGAATCTTCGCAGTATGACTGACAAAACCGTAATAATAGTCACTCACAGACCTGCAGCTCTTGAAATATGTGACAGGGTGATGAAATTCACGGAGAAGGGGGTAGAGGAAATATGAATGTTGAAGAGTATGAAAAGGCGATAAATGATGTAATATGGCTTGCAGGCTGCGTAATGAATGAAACAATTCCAGACCGTGACCGACTTGATAGAACAGATCTTTCACTCTTATACAACGCAGCAAATAAGCATATGCTGACTGCTATAGTCGGATATGCGCTGGAAAAGGCAGGAATTTATGACGAACGTTTTGTTCAGGCAAAGGCTAAATCCATTCGCAAGATAACGGTGATGGAAATTGATAAGCAGCGCCTTTTTGAAAGGTTTGAAGAGGAAAAGATCCGGTATATGCCGCTGAAAGGTGCAGTAATAAAGGATTATTACCCGTCCGTCGGTCTGCGTCAGCTGTCTGATTATGACATATGGTTCGACAGAGCGTACGCAGAAAAAGTACGTGAAATTATGACGGAGCTTGGTTTTACATGCGAGCATTTCGGGGAAAATAATCATGATGTATATTTCAAACAACCCGTCAGCAATTTTGAAATGCATACCTTTCTGTTTAACGAGATGCACAAAACGGAATTATTTAAATATTACGAAAATATTGATAGCAAACTGATAAAGGATGAGGGTAACGCCTACGGTTATCATTTCAGCAATGAAGATTTGTATATATATCTGACTGCACATGAATACAAGCATTTTTCCAGAAGAGGAACCGGACTCCGGTCTGTACTGGATACTTATCTTTTTCTTAAGAGATTTGGCAGTCAGCTGGATATGGAGTATGTCAAAGCTGAAGCAGCAAAGCTGGATATTGCGGAATTTGAAAGGAAAAGCCGCTCACTTGCCATGGACCTTTTTGTGGGCAACGATCTGAGTGAGGAAAACAAGGAAATGCTCAGATATATTGTTTTTTCCGGTACGTATGGCACCTTGCAAAACAAGCTTGAAAACCATGTGCTTGAATATGGTGGCGGAAGTGGCGGAAAAAGAAGGTTTTTGCTTAGAAGGCTATTTCCTACTATGAAAGAGATAAAGAAATACTATCCAAGCTTTTACAAATATAAGATTCTCATTCCTTTTCTTCCATTTTACAAAAGCGTCGAGGCGATGACTGTAAAACGAAAACAGACAAAGGAAAAGCTGAAGATTCTGAAAAATATTAAATAACCAAAAGTCGGTGGACAGAATGTTCATCGACTTTTTTAATGATTTACTATAAAATGAATCACGCAGATATGGATATGTAATTAAATAATTCAAAGCAAAAAAAGGAGCCCCCTGTGCGTTTAGCATCAGGGGGTGACAAAGGGGGTAAGTTATACGCGTGTTCAGTGAGGATTATTCCTCCTGCAGGCTTTCTGCAAGCATTTTTGCGCACTTTGAAGCTTCGCTGTTGTGCGACTGATCCTCGGAATCGTCAACATATCCGAAAACAACGGTTTCGCCGTTGTAATGAAGCTGCGTGTAGTAATATACAAAATACATCGGACGGGTCTTGATTTTTCCGTCGGAAAGATCCTTATAATGTGCTGTGAAAATACCCTCAACTCTTGTCATTCTGTATCCGTTTATACTGACTGAATCGTCGTCGGTAATTCGGACAAATTCATCCTTGAAATATTCGTGATCCTTCAGATAATCGTCGGCATATACGGTGTCCTTGTATTCCGGGTCTGATGATTTATAGAAATTCATCACGCTAAGTGAGTCGCGCAGAAATACATATCTTCTCGGGTCGTCGACAAGCTCTGATTCGTATATAGAAGGATCGTTTGTATACACGCAGTCTATCAGATGCGGACCCTGCAGACCCATTGACCGTACGCCGTAATTTATACTGTTGTTTCTTTCAGGCAGCTCGAATGACACTATAGATTCATTGTCAATCTGCGGATTTATTGATACAAGCTCAAGCTTGTACGTACCGTTGTCATTTTTTATCGGTGAATATGTGTAATCCGCGGTCGTTTCGCGGAAGGTGCGTGCCATTCTGTCATCATTCAGCTGAGCTGCAGCGTAGTTTTCAGGTTTGCCGGAGGTATTCATGCAAAGCCAGTATACGGTTGCATTATTCTCTTTCAGCGTAGTAGCATATGCACAGAACTGACGGTAGTAGTATTTATCCGGATCAGCATACTGTGCTGTCGGCACCTCGCTGCATTCATATCTGATCATATCGTAGCCGTTTATTGTAACGGTCTGCGCTGAATCTATTTTCCAGTCGTATTGTCCCAGCCAGTTGCTCAGAGTACTTTTAAGCACGCTGAAATTGCCCGGGAATTTTTCGGTGGAGTAGCTGATTTCGTCAGGTGCAGCGTTTTCAAGGTTTATTCCGCCGTGCATAACGAGCGTTCCGTCGCCCTGATAGGCATAGGCGAGCGAAGATTCGGTAAAGGTGCGTATGCGGGGTACGTTGACTGCATAATACGCATAGGAAGAATTATAATAAACGGAATTAACATCCGCAACCCCCCAGTTGTTATAATTGATATCCTCAAGCGCAATGCTGTCATCGGTATTCAGAAAGTAGGTGTTTGCAATATAAATACCGCCGATCGTACATCCTATCGCAACCGCAGCGCATATCGCCCCGATACCTATTTTCGCTGATAATGTCAGATCACCTGCCTCTCCTGCCGCAGTCACAGCCGACGCGGCATTTATTGCGGTTGCTCCTGCCGCAGCCGAAGCTGTAGCAGAGAACAGTGAATCAGCCGGAATAACATTTATTTCTGCTCTTTGTGCCTGATAAAGCAGATACAGAAACGGCAGAACTGTAAGGCACCTGAGACGGAAGCCGTTGTTTTCAAGCTTTTCGACTTCCTTTTTCATAAACTGTCTTGCATAGCGCAGTCTGCTTTTAATGGTATTTTCGCTGCAGCCGTACATCTCTGCGATTTCACGTGTGCTCATGCTTTCGTAATAGAACAGGAAAAGCGACTGCCGCTGCTCCTCGGGCAGACGGGAGATTATTTCCTCGAGGGTATCCCTGATATCGGAATCAATGGTTGTTTCCTCAGGATCAGGCTCGGAATTCTGCTCATCTGACAGACGTATTATCTCATCGTCAGTTTCAAGAACAAGTCGCTTGCTCTTTTTCAGATAATTGATGGACAGGTTCGCAGCAATGCGTCTGATCCATGCTTCAAAGCTGAGCGGATCCGAAAGCTTATCCAGAGAAGAATATGCCTTGAAAAATGTATCCTGTGTAATATCCTCGGCGTTTTCCTTTGAATCGAGGATATTATAGCTTACGTAGTATGCGTCGCTGTAATAAGCTTTGTACAGGATATCAAAATCCTCTTTGCTTCCGTGCTTTGCCGCTTCAATAAGCTTCGGGAGATATTTTCGTCTTGTATCGGGAAGTGTGATAAATGAGTTTATTTCCTTTTCTGTCATATAAATCCCTCGCTTTTTCCTTTCATATATGTAGACAATCATTTCGCAGAAATAGTTTTATGATTTTGAAAAAAATTTTAAATTTTTTATGTTATTTTACAAATATAAAGAAAAAAGTCGGTGAACCGGAATAATTCATCGACTTTTTTGTTATTTATTGGGTTTGTGTACTATTTATTCTCAGATCTGCGGACCTGCGGAAACAAGGGCCTTACCTGCTTCGTTTGTTTCGTACTTCTTGAAGTTCTTGACAAATCTCTGAGCAAGATCCTTTGCCTTTTCTTCCCACTGTGCAGCATCTGCATATGTGTCTCTCGGATCGAGGATGCCTGTGTCAACGCCCGGAAGCTCTGTGGGTACTTCAAAATCGAAGTAGGGGATCTTCTTTGTGGGAGCGTTCTTGATATCGCCGCTGAGGATAGCGTCGATGATACCTCTTGTATCCTTGATTGTAATTCTCTTGCCTGTGCCGTTCCAGCCGGTGTTTACAAGATAAGCCTTAGCGCCGCTTGCCTGCATCTTCTTAACGAGCTCTTCAGCGTACTTTGTCGGATGAAGCTCGAGGAATGCCTGACCGAAGCATGCTGAGAAGGTGGGGGTAGGCTCGGTGATTCCGCGCTCTGTACCTGCAAGCTTTGCAGTAAAGCCGGAAAGGAAGTAATACTGGGTCTGCTCAGGTGTAAGGATTGAAACAGGGGGCAGTACGCCGAATGCATCTGCTGAAAGGAAGATTACATTCTCTGCTGCAGGACCTGAGGAAACCTTGTTTACGTTCTTAGCAATCTTTTCAATGTGCTCGATCGGGTAGGAAACACGGGTGTTTTCTGTAACACTCTTGTCGTCGAAATCAATTGTGCCGTCTTCAGCAACAGTTACGTTCTCGAGAAGTGCATTTCTCTTGATAGCGTTGTAGATATCCGGCTCGCTTTCCTTGTCAAGACCGATTACCTTTGCATAGCAGCCGCCCTCGAGGTTGAAGATACCGTTGTCGTCCCAGCCGTGCTCGTCGTCGCCGATAAGAAGACGCTTCGGGTCGGTGGAAAGTGTGGTCTTACCTGTGCCGGAAAGGCCGAAGAAGATTGCTGTGTGCTCACCGTTCATGTCGGTGTTTGCGGAGCAGTGCATTGAAGCCATACCCTGAAGCGGGAGGAAGTAGTTCTGCATTGAGAACATGCCCTTCTTCATTTCGCCGCCGTACCAGGTGTTGAGGATAACCTGCTCGCGTGTGCTTACGTTGAAGAGAACAGCAGTCTCGGAGTTGAGGCCGAGCTCCTTGTAGTTTTCAACCTTAGCCTTGGAAGCTGTATAAACAACGAAGTTCGGCTCGAAGTTTTCCTGCTCCTCAGCTGTGGGCTTGATGAACATGTTCTCTACGAAATGAGCCTGCCATGCAACCTCCATGATGAAACGTACAGCCATACGTGTGTCCTTGTTTGCGCCGCAGAATGCGTCTACAACGTAGAGCTTCTTGCCTGAAAGCTGCTCGAGAGCGAGCTTCTTGCATTCATCCCATGCCTGCTGTGAAGCGGGGTGGTTATCGTTTGGATATTCGGGTGTTGTCCACCATACTGTATCCTTGGACTTGTCGTCCATTACGATGAACTTATCTTTGGGTGAACGGCCTGTGTAAATGCCGGTCATTACGTTAACTGCGCCGAGCTCAGTAACCTGTCCCTTATCAAAACCCTCGAGTGAAGGATCTGTTTCATCCTTAAAAAGGGTTTCGTAAGAGGGATTGTATACGATCTCTTTTACGTCGGTAATGCCGTATTTTGTGATATCAACGTTTGACATGATCATTTCTCCTTTTCTTTCAAAAAAATACACTTATATAATACATCAAAGCAATTTAATTGTCAAGACAAGCCGGCGTGCGCCGACAGAAATTGCTACGGTTTTCGGACATAATTATTCACCCGTTGCAAGCTCTCTCAGCTTTTCCCGGTCGGATATTTTTATGCCCTTTCTTGACAGCTCAACAATGCCCTCAGCCGCAAAGTATTTCAGCATTCTTGTAACAGCTTCTCTTGCGGAGCTTATATACCTTGCTATCTGCTCATGGGTGAGGGAGAGGGTATCGCTGCCGGTGCGGGAAAACTCGTCCCACAGAAAGACCGCGATCCGCTTGTCGAGACTGAAAAACATTATCTGCTGCATAACCCATACCACGTCTGAAAAGCGTGCAACAGCGTTGTCCAGGGCGTAATTCGCGACAAACAGGTTGTCCTCGGCAACCTTTGCCATAACGTCGCCCCTGACGATATAAACGCTGCTGTCCTCTTCTGCGTCGATAATGACGTCGAACGTTATGGAGCGGAGAACGCAGGAGGCGGAAAGCATGCATACCTCGCCGGGCCTATAGCGGTAAAGGGTTATTTCCTTTCCGTTTTCCGACAGCAGATAGGCTCTCAGCGTTCCGCTGATAACCATAATCGCACCGGTGCAGTTTCCGCTTGTGCCGTGGATGTTGGTGCCCTTTTTATAGCTGAATTCGCCTGTATTGGCGCAAAGCAGCTCCCTTTGCTCATCCGTCAGCTTTTCCCAGAATGGGAAGTACTGCCTGTATACAAGCCTGCACTGTCCGAGCTCAATGGACATGCTCTCACCCCATTTAATTATTTCAGATTAGCTGTAACGATGTCCCCGACCTTTGTCATTGCTTCATTTATTTTTGAAATGTCGCCGACGCCTGCCATTGCTCTTTCGGGCTTTCCGCCGCCGCGTCCGCCGACAAGCTCTGCCACAGCCTTTATGAGCTTTCCTGCATGTGCGCCGTGGGATAGTGCATCCTTGCCGCATGCTACGGAAATGTTAGCCTTGTCGCCGTCTACTGCGAACATTACTGCAACGCAGTCCGGAGCGCTTTCCAGTACTGTATCCGTCATTGTCTTGAGGGTCTGGCTGTTTGTGCCGTTGAAGCGTGAGCAAGCGACGCGTACATCTCCGTACTGCTTTGCGCCGGAGAGCATGTTCTCTACGCCCTGGGATGAAAGCTTGGCCGTAAGAGCTTCAATCTCTTTGTCCTTAGCCTTGTTTTCTTCTGCAAGTTTTTCAAGAGCGTCGCTGAATTTCGAAATGCTATTGATCTTCATTACCTTCATTGCGTCGTTCATTGTCTTGTCATAGGAATCAAGAAGCTCGATAATACCCCAGCCGGTAACAGCTTCTATTCTTCTTACACCCGCAGCAACGGAGTTTTCTGATGTTATGCGGAAAAGTCCCAGCTTTGCAGTATTGTCCATATGTGTGCCGCCGCAGAATTCCCTTGAGAATTCACCAGCCATAACGACACGTACTACATCGCCGTATTTCTCGCCGAACAGAGCCATAGCACCAAGCTTTTTGGCTTCCTCAATCGGCATTTCCTTTGTTACAACCGGATATGCCTTTGCGATTTCCTTATTTACCAGATATTCAACCTTTTTCAGCTCCTGAGGTGTCAGTGCTGAGAAGTGTGTAAAGTCAAAGCGCAGCTTTTCGTCAGTTACGAGCTGCCCCGCCTGCTCAACATGTGTTCCGAGAACCTGTCTCAGTGCAGCCTGCAGCAGGTGAGCAGCTGTGTGGTTACGCATTATTGCAAAACGTGAAACACGGTTTACCTCTGCCTTTACGGCAGCACCGGTCTCTATAGTGCCCTCGTCGATATGGCAGCGGTGCATGTATATGCCGTTATTGTCCTTCACTGTGTCAACTACAGATATCTTTGCATCTGCTGTTCTGATTGAGCCTACGTCGCCTATCTGTCCGCCGCTTTCTGCATAGAAGGGGGTTTCGTCAAGGACGATAATAACATCCTCTCCTGTGCCGCCGAACTGTACCTTTTCGCCTTCCTTGACGATAGCCTTGACGGTGGCGTCGGCGTGAAGGGTATTGTAGCCGACAAATACAGTTTTATCGATACCGCTGAAGTCCACTGCATCGCTGAGCCATGCTTCGGTATCAGATTTCTTTCTTGCTTCCTTTGCGCGTTTTTTCTGTTCCTGCAGAAGCTTGTCGTAGCCGGCAATATCGACTATCATTCCGCGCTCTGCTGCTATTTCCTTTATGAGATCTACCGGGAAGCCGAAGGTATCGTTAAGCTTGAATGCATCCTCGCCGGAAATACGGTTGATCTCCGATTTTTCAATTATGTCGTTGAGAAGTGCAAAGCCCTGGTCGAGAGTTCTGCCGAAGGATTCTTCCTCTGTTGCGATTACCTTTGTAATGATCTCTCGCTTTTCGGCAAGCTCGGGATAAGCCGGGTTTTCAGCAATTACGGTATCTACTACCTTATAAAGGAATGAATCCTTCATGCCGAGAAGTCTGCCGTGACGTGCGGCTCTTCTGAGGAGTCTGCGAAGTACATAGCCTCTGCTTTCGTTTGAGGGCATAACGCCGTCGCCGATCATGAAGGTTACTGAGCGGATGTGGTCGGTGATAACCCGAAGCGAGATATCCGTTTTTTCGCTTTCGCCGTAGCTGACGCCTACAAGCTCGCTGATCTTCTTCATTATGTTCTGCACGGTATCGACGAGGAAAAGATTATCCACGCCCTGCATGATGCATGCAAGTCTTTCAAGACCCATACCGGTATCGATATTCGGGTGGTCAAGTGGAGTGTAATTGCCCTTGCCGTCGTTGTCAAACTGTGTGAAAACGTTATTCCAGAATTCAACATATCCAGAATTCAACATATCTGTCGCAGTCGCAGCCGACGCCGCAGGTAGGCTTGCCGCAGCCGTATTTTTCGCCTCTGTCGAAATACAGCTCGGAGCAGGGACCGCAGGGACCCTCGCCGTGCTCCCAGAAATTATCCTCTTTGCCGAGGCGTACTATTCTGTCGGGAGAAACGCCGACCTTCTTTGTCCAGATGTCAAAAGCTTCGTCGTCATTCTCGTAGATGGATACCCATATCTTATCAACCGGAAGCTGCAGAACCTCGGTGCAGAATTCCCATGCCCATGAAGTAGCCTCAGGCTTGAAATAATCGCCGAAGGAGAAGTTTCCGAGCATTTCAAAGAATGTGCCGTGACGTGCAGTAATGCCGACGCGCTCAATGTCAGGTGTGCGGATGCACTTCTGGCATGTGGTTACTCTTTTTCTCGGGGGAGTTACTTCGCCGGTAAAGTACTTTTTCATCGGCGCCATACCGGAGTTTATGAGCAGAAGGCTCTTATCATCCTTCGGTATAAGCGGAAAGCTCGGCAGACGAAGATGTCCCTTGGATTCAAAGAAGGAAAGATATTTTTCCCTCAGTTCGTTCAGTCCTGTCCATTCCATTTCAATCACCTTTTCTCAGTATTTTTGCGGGCAAAAACAAAAGGATCCCTTCGTATGGGACGAAAGGATCCGTGTTACCACCCAAATTGCATATGTCAATATGCCGCTCTGTGACCGTAACGAGGTCTGACGCTGCGTTTTGCGCAGTGGCTCCGAGTCAGCCCGAGCAGCCTTTCATAGGAATATCACACCATTGCTTCCCTCTCTGAAATGACGGTTTTGCTCTTTTTCTCATCACAGCCGTAAATATTTAATTACACCATTATATTATAGCGCATTTTTCCGGATTGTCAAGCCTTAAACATTAGTGACAATCTGCATTTTTATTTACAGGGATACTCGATCTTAATGGTATCCTCTTCTAACGCAATGCCGGGGCTTCTGGTAATGGCCAGCTGCTCCTGCTCAGAAAAGCCGATGGTATCTCCGTCCTTCAGTACAGCGTCACATTCGATCGTGTACAGAGCAATATCCGAAATAAAATCCCGTATTTCTTCCATTTCAGCTTTGTCTCTCGGCACAAAGACCTCTATTTCATCACGACCGAATTTTTTCATGCCGGATGTATAGAAGCCAGCCAGCTTATCATTTGCATAGGGTCCGAACCATACAAGATTAACGATGGGAAATTCATTATCCATCATTACTTCAGCGACCGCTTTGTAAAATCGCGGCTCATACACGGCGCCGTCTGTGTAAACAGCCAAAGCATGCTTTTGTGAAAGAGCACAGCAAACAGCCATAACAAACAGCTTTGCCTTATCACAGATATCCGCCATATCGGTGTGTTCGCCCAAAACGGAAATCAGAATCTGCGCCTTGTGGGCATCTGCCATTCGCTCAGCGTCGCTCCAGAGATAATTTCCTTTTGCATAATACTGCGTTTCTCCGTCGGGAATCGGTGCAGGAATAAAGGATACCAGCAGTCTTTTACCGTCAAGATCGGTGACAATGATATCCTCCTCATTATCCTCGGCATCCTCTTCGGAAATTTCGATATTCCATTCACTTTTCATATCATTAATGAATTGTGTTTTATCCCATTCAGGCTTCCCGAGAAGCACAAATCCCAAAAAGGAACCAATGTGATTTGTTTCTTTTTCCTGCGTCGGCAGATTATTGTTATTATTCACCTGAAATCACTCCGTTTCTGTTTTCTGTTCACTGCCCGAATTCAGCAGATTCCTGACATTCTGCATCCTGCTGTCAAGCGAGGAGCTGATATTTGCACAGTCAATAAGCTCCGAGCGCAGCATCTCCTTCATCTGCGGAGTGATGTTTTTCTTATACTGCAGCTTGTGCTCAAGACTTGCCCAGAAATCCATTGCGATTGTGCGCAGCTGAACCTCAACCTTAACGTCCTTTTTTTCGTTTTCAAGGAAAATGGGCACGGAAACTATAAGGTGCAGGCTCCTGTAGCCCGAGGGCTTGGGGTTCTTTATGTAATCCTTGCGGCGGATGAGGGTGATATCATCCTGCTGCAGCAGACAGTCAGCCAGACGATAAATATCATCCACGAATGAGCATATCACGCGCACGCCTGCAATGTCGTTTACATTTTTTTCGATTGATTCAAGGTCGCGGGGAATATTCTTTCTGACGACCTTGCGGATAAGACTGTCGTAATCCTTGACTCGTGAGTGTATGGATTCAATCGGGTTGCCGTCGTATTTCAGGGAAAACTGTTCGTTCAGAACCTTGAATTTCGTTTCTATTTCCATAATCGCACAGGTGTAATTTGCAAAAAACTGCTCCACGGGCAGCATGCTTTCCTGCATAAAGTCCAGAAATGTCTCTTCGTTCAGCCCCTGTGTCTGCGTAAGGCTGACAAGCTCCTTTGCAACCTTATTGGCTGTGTTCATGATTTCTTCTTCATTCATGTTTTCATCTCCCTATCATATCGCCGCACTGAGCCTTTCGGGCGGATTTATAAAGCGGCGAGCTTTTTGTTATTGTAACTTCGCGGTTTTCATCCTTTTCGCATAGTGAAAGCGTAACCCGTCCCTTTGCGGTAACAGGATGCCGCAGCACTCTTGCGACGCCGTGCATTACATCTTTACGGGACAGCGCAAGGTAAGCAAATTTTTCGTCCTCATATGGTACGTCGCCGCCTTTGATAAGCTTGTGCAGACGGCTTCTGGCTACGCGTGCCGTAAAGTGGCACCAGTCGCCTTTGCTGATACGGCATATATCCTCGTGCGGGCAGGGCGCTGCGATATGTGCTCCGGCTTCGAGCAGCTGAGATCTTGCCTGCCGCAGCACGTCAAAGCCCTCGGGGGTTCCCGGTTCGACCAGAAGCAAAATCTCCTGCGTGCTGTCCCAGAGTTTATTTATTACTTCTTCGCGCAGGGCGGGGGACAGCTCATTGAGCATATATGATTCGCAAACGAGCTGAGCGCTGCGGTTTTTTGTATCGGTTGTAATGTCCGCGTCCTCCCAGACTGCACCGGACAAGCCGCACTGTGACATAAGCTCCTGCCCGAGTCGGTGCATTGCACCCTCGCGCTCAAGGCAAACAGCGTTTTTTATATCGCACAGCTCGTGTGCAGCCCAGACGGCGGCGCCTGTTCCGGAACCGATATCAAGCATTGTCTGCGGCATTATATCTGCAGTCTCAAGCGCATATCCAAGGGCAGCCCCGACAGCCGCAAAGGTGGCCGGCATACGCACAATGGAATAGACAAGTGCGTCAACGTCGCTTGCGATAAGCCTTGAACCTGTTTTGTCGGCGCTTTTGTAACGCCTTGTGATATCGGCAGAGGTGTTTTTCAGAACGGACGGCTGCCATGCGGCAGCGCGCATTTCTACAGCCCGTCTGACACTTTCCGGGAATTCCATGCGCTCACCTCCTGATAAGTCCGTTTTTTATGTAGTAGTCCATGTATCTTTCGGTCAGAAGATCTATGTCTTTTCCGGAATTCAGGAAATCATTATATTCGTCGGGTGAAATCCAGCGGTAGCCCTCAGTTTCACCGGGCTGCAATACAACTGAGTTTTTGTCGCAGTCGATGGTTGTGACAAAGGAGTAGAAAATGGACTTATATTTCTCGTTCAGTCTCCGGTCAACAAGTTCCAGCCGGCCTGCTGTAAGTCCGGTTTCCTCCTTCAGCTCGCGCACAACGCACTGCTCAGGTGTTTCGCCGCTTTGCGCGGAGCCGCCGGCGGTATTTTCGTAGAATCCGCCGTATTCCTTTTTGGAGTGCGCACGCTTCATAAGGAGTATATCGCCGTCCACATGCCGGACCATGACTTCGCAGCTTATATGGTACAGTCCCTGCGGAATACGCTCGCTTCCGTGCCGGTCGATTGTTTTACCGGTAAAGGTACCGTCGGGTGTATACAGATCCCAGAGTTCCATTATATCCTCCAAAAATTGCTGAATTATTTAGTTAATTTTACACTAATTATTCAAAAATGTCAATATCATACACCGGGCTTTCAGGATGTCCTTTTCGACCCGAAGACAAAGACGATCTACACTCCGAATATGAATCAGACGATGCAGATGAGCGAATCCAAGCTTCCGGAAACAGTCAAAAATCCTGTTGACAATCAGGGACAGGGTGGTATAATTGAGTCAAGGGAATTCAATGAAGATCAGCCGAGAAACGAGAAAGGCGAATGGACGAGTACCGGAGGAGTTTCGGACGGATCGGGAAATCTTCCCGCCACATTAAAACTTGATGATATTCATATTCATCGGTCTGTCGGAGCAAAAGCAAAAAACTATGACATAATGGATCTGAAAACAGGAGAAAAATTCCAATTAGCAGAAGGAACCAGTCTTCAGAATGTCGAAGTTTTTGCAGGTAAGGGTGTAAAAACACCATATCGAAAAGCATCAGTATTTGCTGCCAAGTATGGCGGAAAAGAAAGTGATTGGCAACACGTCAAAGGCAGAGCTGTCATAGATTATTACGGGGAATCAAGAAAAGCAGAAATACATTGGTCACAGTGTGCCGGAATCGGTGAGGTTGATTTTTTTGTCAAGGAGTGGGTAGAATGAAAGTTAAGTATATAGGACATGATTATCTTGACACAGCTTTTGAAAAGGATAAGCCTTACGAGGTATTGTCTATTGAAAAAGGTTGGTATAGAATTATGATAGAGCTTGACGAAGATTATCTTTTTCCGCCGGAGTTATTTGAGGTCGTTGAAGAATGAGGTGACACATTGGAACTCAAAGATACAATAGAATTGATGACAAGCGATGATTACAAGCGATGATTACAAGGACAGATTCCGAGCAGAATATCAGCAGACAAAAATCAGATATGATAAACTGCACAAAATGTTGATAAAATACGATGCCGGCACACTGCCATTCGAGCCTGTAAATATAAGCGTGCTCAGAAATCAGGCTGCTGCAATGGGGCGCTATCTTTACATTCTTGAAACAAGAGCTGAAATCGAAAAAAATGATATCTGACCGCCCCCGCCTAGGGCGGTTTCTTTATGCTCGTTTTACTCCCTCAGTCGCCTACGGCGCCAGCTCCCCCAATGAGGGAGCCTTTTAAAGTCCCCCTCACCGAGGAGGATGTCAGCGAAGCTGACAGGGGGAGTTTTGCAAAGTTTTTTATGCCCTGCGCGCCTGTCTGAGCACGAAAACACGCGCGGGAATATAATTTCATATCAAACGCGGAAAACACGTTACAGTGCCGTTATAGGCGCTATTTTTATGCCCGGAATAAATAGAGAAAAATGAGAGCGCCATACGCCGAACATAGCGTAAGCTGCTCTCATCTTATTATACAATATCTGTTAATTTATATTATCTTTAATGTCCGGGTTGACATGCACCATGCAGTGCTTGACGCCGGGGAATTCTTTTTCTATCGCATTGTGTACGGTTTCCGCGGTTTCATGGGCTTCAATCAGGGTCTTTGAGGAATCCATCAGTATTTCGACCTCAACATATATCCTCGAGCCGAACAACCTTGTTTTGATTTCGTCAATGCCGATAACGCCGTCAGTGCCGAGGATAACCTCTTTCATTTTTTCTACGGTTTCCTCGGGGCATGCCTTGTCAATCATCTTATCAACAGCGTCGCGGAAAATATCAACGGCAGCCTTTTCAATGAATACGCAGATTATGACGCTCGCCAGCGGATCAAGCATAGGAAAGCCCATCCTTGCGCCGAGTATACCTGCAAAGGCGCCGACAGAGGACAGTGCGTCCGAGCGGTGGTGCCACGCGTCAGCCATGAGTGCGCCGGAATTGATTTTTTTCGCTGCAATGCGCGTGTACTGGTACATTATTTCCTTGACAATGATAGAAACAACCGCAGCAATCAGTGCAGCCGTTCCGGGAACAGCCGGTGTCTGACCTGCGGAGCTGGTAATGCATTCTATACCCTTAAAGCCTATTCCGGCACCGGTTACGGCGAGTATTACGGCAAGCAGCATGGAAGCGACGCATTCGAAGCGCTCGTGCCCGTAGGGGTGCTCCTTGTCGGGCTTTTTCTTTGAAATGCTCATTCCGATCATGACAACGACTGTACTGAAAACATCTGACGCCGAATGTACCGCATCGGATATCATGGCGCCGGAGCGCGCGAATATCCCGGCAAGCAGCTTCAGAACAGACAGCAAAAGGTTAATGACAATGCTTACAACAGAAACCTTCATGGCAATTGCGCTCTGTTCTTCGGCTGTTATGATCTTGTCTTCACTTTTCATGCTCTCGCCTCCCTGTACAGTGTATGTATCTCCGGGTTATAAAAAAACCTGCAAAGCAGCATTTTGCATAACTGCTTTACAGATGTTCATAGTCTGATTCTTATTGATATATTTTAATTCAATGCATACCGCTTGTCAATGATTTTTTGCAAAAAAGCAAATAAAAAATCCTGCCGTTTAAATGACAGAATTTCATCACTTTTTAAAATAATCAGACCTCCACTGAAGTGAGGTATCTTTATGTCAACAGAGTACGAAAAAATATTTCTTGCGGCACGGAAAAAAATATCGCGTCCGACAAAAGTCGAACGCGAATTAGGTGCGGCGATTCGCCGTTGGTGGGAACAATAGGACTCGAACCTATGACCCTCTGCTTGTAAGGCAGATGCTCTCCCAGCTGAGCTATGCTCCCGAATCTGACATCGGAAATACGGAATAATGGTGCGGGTAACAGGACTTGAACCTGCACCTCCTTGCGAAGACTAGCACCTGAAGCTAGCGCGTCTGCCAATTCCGCCATACCCGCATATCCGGCGACGTGACCGTTTTATCGGGTCGCCTTTCCGACTGCCTTATTATAATATCACACAGGGATACTCTTGTCAAGAGTTTTTTTCTCTTTTTTTATTTACCGGTTCTGCCGCTGTTCATAAGCTCAGGATAGGGAATAACTCTTCCCGGTGTTTCAATATGCGAACCCAGGACCTTTTCAAGCCAGACAATGCTGTACCATCTGCCGAATTTGAATCCGGAGCGCGGAAACTCTCCCACCGGTACAAAGCCTGTGTGCCGGTGGAAATCAAGGCTGTTTCTCGTCAGGTATTCGTCGTCCTTTTCAGGACAGGCTACGCAGGCATAGGCATTTATTATGCCCATTTCGGATAGTATCCTTTCAAGCTCGGAGTAGAGCATCCGTCCGCCGCCGGTTCTGCGGCAGCCGCGCTCAAGATATACCGTAAGCTCTGCGCACCATGCGAATGCTGCTCTGGGGTGAAATGCTCCGGCGTAGGCATAGCCGATTATCCTGCCATCCTGCTCCAGCACCAGATAGGGGTATTTTTTCAGCGTGTTTTCAATCCTGCTTTCAAACTCCTCCGGTGTCGGCACGTCGTATTCAAAGGTCACCGCGGTATTTTCAATATAGTAGCTGTATATTTCAAGCAGCTTTTTCGCGTCCTGAGTGCATGCAGGACGTATTGTCATTGATGATGCCGTCATCCTTCCGACCTCCTGAGCTCTGCTCCGCCTGTGGGACGGATACGCACTGCGCTGCAGCTGCCGCTGCCGAAAAATTCATCCATCTTCTCAGCGTACAGTTCCGCTTTGTCTGTCGGAACGATGGCCTGTACCGTTCCTGCAAAGCCGCCGCCGTGCACTCTTACAGGGCAATCCTCACCGAGTATCATACGGCTGAGCATAATTCCGAGCGTTATACCCTGTCTGTCGGGGTGAGCGGATGAATACAGGTTTTGCAGCAGCTCCGAAGATGAGCGTGCGCTGGATTTGTACAGAGCAATAAAGCGCTCTACGTCATTGTCCTGCAGTGCCTGCGCCTGCAAAACGGCACGCTGGTTTTCGTCAAAGAAATGGGCTGCACGCAGTATTGCGCGGTCGCTCATTTTTCCGTGAAGTGACGGCAGAGCATTCAGAAAATCCTGACGGTCAACTTCTCTCAGCACGCTTTTGCCGAAATACTCAGCGACAAGCCTCATTTCTCCGGGCACGGCTGTATAATCCTCCGTCAGGTCGCTGTGACTGCCCTTTGTATCGGTAATGCACACGCAGTAGCCTGCTTTTTCAAAATCGAAATCAAAGCTTTGTATTACGGGTGCTGCACTGTCCCTGAAATCAAGGAAAACAAGTCCGCCCGAAGCGCACACAGCCTGGTCGAGCAGACCGCAGCTTTTTCCGAAATATCGGTTTTCGGCATATTGACCGATTTTTGCAATCACTGCCGGAGACAGGGGAGAGCCGGCACTAAGTGAAATTATGGTGCCGATAAGTGTTTCAAACGCAGCCGATGATGATAGACCGCTGCCTCCGGGGACGTCCGACACGGTATATGCGTCAAAGCCGCAGGTGTTTATTCCTCTTTCACGCATGCCGGCATTAATGCCGCGAATGAGTGCAGCAGTTGTACCATATTCATCCGGATCCGGATCGGTTTTGCAGACGTCAACCTCGCTCATGCCGAAGCCCTCGGAATAAAGACGTATTTTCCCGCTGTCGTTAAATGATACTACAGCCGCCATGTCAAGGCTGACAGCTGCTGCAAGGGCGCAGCCGCACTGATGATCGGTGTGATTTCCCCCAAGCTCTGTTCTGCCGGGTGCAGAAAACAAACGGATATCATCATCGCACGGAAAAAGCTCACAGAATCGATTCACCGCAGCTTCATATCTCTTTTTCTGATACGAAAGCCTGCTGCCGCCGTAAAGGTAGGCAAGCTCCATGTCGAAATAATCCGAATTCAGCTTTGATATCATTTCATCGGTTTTCATACCGGCACCTCCGTTTTTTTATGCGTGTATAAGAGCCGGGAAGGACATTATCTCCGGCAGGTCAGAAATGATCTGATCGCCAAGAATGAAGAAGGTGGTGTCCTCCTCTTTGTAAAGATACTTTTCAAGATCTGAGCAGTCCTCCGGGATAAATGCAAAGCTTACGATCTTTACGTCACCACCGAAGCAGCGCGCAATTCCCAGCGGATCTGCCGGCTTATCCGAAAGGATGTCATATATTGTAAGACTGTCTGCGTCCTTTTCTGATATTACATAGCAGTCAGGGTTGTTGATTTTGTAGACACATTCGTTCATGAACTGTGTAAGATAGAACATCAGAAGGTCGTTTGTATCTGTTATTACGCGACTTCTGCTGGAAAGACTGCTCTTTGCACTGAGAAAGGCTGCAAAGACCGCGGTTACGGTAATTATCGTCAGTCATTATCGTGCCGAGCTGAATATAGCGACACTTTTTTCCGCCGACAGTGCAGTCGATTATATTAACTGAAACATTGGAAACGATCCTGTCATCCATCAGCACTGAGTAGGGGATATACTTTTCGTTCCAGAAGCCGTTTTTATACCATCCTTCAAAATCGATCCCGAAGGTTGCTTTTGAAATCTCATTGAAAAGACCTCTGAGTCTGTCGTCATTTCTGTAATTGCTGATAATTTCGTATTGCATAATTATTCATTATATTAATTGTATTTCAAGTTTTTTTACTGCATCCGGCAGCTCATACGGCGAGCTAATCACAATATCGCATACGCGTCGCTCAGCCTCTGTTCCGAAGCCGTATGCGCAGCCGATAACGGGTATGCCGTGCGCAGTTCCGACAAGGAAATCCGAATCCCTGTCGCCTGTTATGATATGAGCTTTGCCGTGACGCTTTACTATTTCCGGATAAATATCCTGTTTCGGGATAAAATCATAATCCTCGGCACAGAAATAATCCGAAAACCAGCGGTCAAGTCCGAAGCGCTTACGGTGAGCGTCCATATACCGTGTGCGGCAGTTGGAGAGTATCACCAGCTTGTGTCCGTCGCTTTTCAGTTTGTCGAGAGATTGCGTTATTCCGTCGAAAAGCCGTGCATCTCCGTGTACAACGCTTTCTATCATTTCCCTTCCGACAGCACGGCTTGAGCGTTTCTTTACCTCTTCGGGCAGCTCCGGCATAAAGTCGTTCCACATATCCGGTGCGTTTACGCCGAGATATCTGGAAACGCTGTCGTCACTCAGATCCTGCGGTACCTCAAAGCCCTCCGCGGTCAGTCCGGCGCAGACCTTGCGCAGCGCACAGCCGTACAGATGCTTTGTGTCGTGAAGGGTACCGTCGAAATCAAAAATAAGTAACATTATATTATACCTTGCGCATGAGGTTGACCATTTCGATTGCACCCAGTGCGCAGTCATAGCCCTTGTTGCCGGCCTTCGTTCCGCTGCGCTCGATAGCCTGCTCAATGTTTTCCGTAGCGATTACGCCAAAGAGAACCGGAATGCCGCTTTTCAGTCCGACCTGAGCAATGCCCTTTGTCGTTTCATTTACAACAAGCTCATAATGTGAGGTTGAGCCGCGGATAACAGCTCCGACACAGATAACGGCGTCGTATTTTCCGGACTCTGCCATTCTCTGAGCAATAACCGGAATTTCAAACGCACCCGGAACCCATGCGGCATCGATGTTTTCTTCATCTACGCCGTGACGCACAAGACCGTCAACAGCACCGTCAAGCAGCTTCTGTACAATAAAGCTGTTGAAACGTGATGCAACTATGCCCACACGCATACCCTCAGGTGCAACTACCTTGCCTTCGATTACATTGATTGCCATAATTATTCCTCCTGTATAAAATTATTATTTTTCACTATCTCCGAGATCGATCTCATTGAAGATATGTCCCATTCTGTCCTTCTTGGTGCGCAGATACCGCTCGTCGTATTTGCCGGGAGCAATTTCTATCGGTATACGCTCTTTTATAGTGAAGCCGAAGCCGTCGAGTCCGTATATCTTGCTGGGGTTGTTGGTAAGCAGGCGCAGCGATTTGACGCCAAGGCTTTTGAGTATCTGTGCGCCGCTCCAGTATTCGCGAAGGTCGGGCGCAAAGCCAAGCTCGATATTTGCATCTACCGTGTCGTAGCCGTTTTCCTGTAGCTCATATGCGCGCAGCTTGTTGATAAGACCTATTCCTCTGCCTTCCTGGCGCATATAGAGGATGATGCCGCGTCCCTCTTTCTGTACCATGCGCATGGCGGTGTGAAGCTGCTCTCCGCAGTCGCAGCGTGCCGAGCCGAAAACATCTCCGGTCAGGCATTCAGAATGAACCCTGCACAGGATATCCTCGCCGTCGCCGATCTCGCCGCATACAAGGGCAACATGGTGCTCTCCTGTAATGTCATTTACGAATCCGTATATGCGGAAATCTCCGTATTCTGTCGGCAGCTTTGCGTTTGCCTTCTGAATCATGTGGTTTTCATGGCGTCTGAGGTAATCCTGAAGATCCTTTATGGTGATAAAACACAGTCCGTGCTCATGTGCCAGCTCCCACAGCTCAGGTGTCCTCATCATTGTGCCGTCGCTTCGCATTATTTCGCAGCAAAGTCCGCACTCTGTCAGACCTGCCAGACGGCAAAGGTCAACGGTTGCCTCGGTGTGCCCGTTGCGGACTAAAACTCCTCCGCGGCGCGATGTCAGGGGAAACACATGTCCCGGGCGGCGAAGCTGCTCCGGACGTGTTGCTGGGTCTGCACATGCACGGCAGGTAAAGCCTCGCTCTACAGCAGAAATACCGGTAGTGGTATCAACATGGTCAATAGACACAGTAAAGGCTGTGCTGTGGTTGTCGGTGTTTTCGCTCACCATCTGCGGAAGATTCAGTCTGTGGGCTATATCCTCCGACATAGGGGTGCAGATCAGACCTCTGCCGACGGACGCCATGAAATTGACGTTCTCCGTTGTCGCAAACTGAGCGGCGCAGATGAAATCGCCCTCATTTTCCCTGTCAGGGTCATCCGTACACAGGATGATCTTTCCGTTTCTCAGCGCCTCAAGCGCTTCAGGTATGGTATTGTACTTGTATTCCATTAATTGTCCCTCCTATTAAAGAAAACCGTATTTCAGCAGGAATTCCTCGTCCATTTCCGGGTGTGGCTCTTCCTTTTCAGGAACTGCAGAGCCGAGCAGCCGTTGAACATATTTTCCTACAATATCGTTTTCAAGATTTACCTTATCACCCGGCCTTCTGGAAAGCAGGGTGGTTTCTTCTCCGGTGTGGGGAATGACCGAAACGGAAAAGCTCTTTTCATCAAGTGCTGCAACAGTAAGGCTGATTCCGTCGATTGCTATTGAGCCCTTTTCTACTATCAGTGACAGTATCTGCCTGTCCGCTTCTATTTTTACCCATACGGCATTTCCTTCGTTTTTCTTGGAAATAACCGTTCCCGTTCCGTCAATATGGCCGGATACTATATGTCCGCCGAAACGCCCGTCGGCTGCCATTGCGCGCTCAGTATTAACTCTGTCGCCGCTTTTTAGTGAGCCAAGGTTGGAACGCCTCAACGTTTCCGGCATTACATCGGCAGTGAAGCCCGTGCCGTCAAGGCTCGTTACGGTAAGGCATACACCGTTCACGGCTATCGAATCGCCGACTTTTGTACCCTCAAGTACTTTTTTTACGGAAAGCTCAAGCCGTCCGTCCGACACACGTCTTACGGTGCCGATTTCCTCAATAATTCCCGTAAACAAGCCGCATCACTTCCTTTCATGTATTACAGATATTAAAGCAGCATGCTTTTTATTTTTTCAAGCTTCTTTACAAAATAAGGGTTTTCACCTATTATTTCATTTCAATCCTGTCACATTTCAGACAGATATTATTCTCCTGATTATTTCTTTTTCGTGCAGTCAAATTCCAAAAGAATATCGTCTTCGAAAAAGCTGAGCTTTCTGTTTGTCAGCTTTACCGCCGCATCGGGACTTTCAAAGCCCATGCCTCCGACAGGCGTCTTTGCGCCGGTGCCGCCCATGAGCATGGGTGCTATATAAGCGTAGATGTGGTCAGCTTCTCCTGCGCGGAGCAGCGCATCGTGTATTTCTCCGCCGCCCTCGACGAGAACGCCGGAGATTTTCATTTCTCCGAGTTTTTCCATCAGAGCAGTCATGCTGACGTGACCGCTGCCGTCTATTGGCAGCACCTCCACGGCAGCTCCGCTTTTCCTGAGCCTTTCCGCTTTTGTCATATCAGCTTTTTCGGTACATGCAATCATGGTAGGGAAGTCCGCGGCTGTTTTAACGATGCTGCAGTTCTCGGATATTCTCAGCGAGGAATCCGCGATTATTCTCAGCGGCTGGTGTGCACCTTCAATGCGGCAGTTCAGTCTTGGGTCGTCTGCAAGCACGGTGCCTATTCCTGCAAGAATTCCTGCGTAAAAGCCGCGCAGGGTCTGAACATGTGCACGGGATTTTTCATTTGTAATCCATTTTGAGATTCCTGCAGATGAAGCAATTTTTCCGTCCAGCGTCATTGCATATTTCAGTGCAACGTATGGCTTCCCGGTGGTTATGAATTTGAAAAATACTGGATTCAGCTCATCACATTCGTTTTTCATGAAATCCTCAGTGACTATGATCCCGTGTTCGCGCAGCATAGCAGCGCCTTTTCCGGAAACAAGCGGGTTCGGGTCTCTTGAGCCTATGAAAACCCGGGCAATACCGTGCTCTATAATAGCCTGTGTGCAAGGCGGGGTACGCCCATAGTGGCAGCAAGGCTCAAGTGTGACATACATGTCGGCGCCTGCTGCATCCTCGGTAAGTGATGAAAAGGCATTCCGTTCCGCGTGCAGTTCTCCGCATTTTTTGTGATAGCCTTCTCCGATTATCCTTCCGTTTTTTACGATCACAGCTCCCACAAGGGGATTCGGAGATGCCCAGCCCGAGGCAAGGCGTGCCAGATCTATGGCTCTTTGCATATAGGCTTTTGCCTTTGCATCATGTTCCGTCATAAAAACACTTCCTTATAATAAAAGCCCTGCCGGTAAAGCAGGGCGTATGTGTCAAAAGCTTTGTCGTCTGACAATAATACACTTCTCTCATCCGGACTATACCGTCGGCTCCGGAATTACAACGGATCAACAGGAAAACCTGTGTGCGGGCTGTACCGCCGGTGGGGACTTTCACCCCGCCCTGAAGCTACACATATATTCTATCACTTTTCTGCCTTTTTGTAAATACAAAAAAGCACCGGCGAGCAGCCGCTGCCGATAGGCGGCTTTGCCGCTTGTTACACTCGCTTTGAACTCGCACTCAAAGTTTATCGCCGCGTTTCACATTTATCCCAAAAAATATTTTACACTAACGGCATCCGTTGCGTATAGTCCGGACTTTTAATCTGCGCAGCGTAATGCCGGACACGATTGATGAAAGCTTCCTGCGGCCCCGGATAAGCTTGTTGTTATCGAAAGAAATGAATTATGACGCAGTAAGATTTTGTTGACAATTGGAGAAAACGGTCTTATACTGTTATCTTGAACGGGGGTATGGATCTGCTCAAAGATAATACACATAACGGAGGTACATATTTAATGTATAACAATAGATCAAAAGCAATAATTGCAGCTGTTATGGCTGCGTCTGTTCTGTTTACGGGTTGTTCGCTCGCTTCCGGAGATAACGGCGGCAAAGAGGATGAAAAAAGCTCCGCCTCGTCTGCAGTAAGTCAGGTAAGCGCACCGGATACAGATGAAAAGTCAGATACAATTACAATCCGCGGCAATGTTATCGACGAGTCCGATAATATTCTTGAGGGCTTTACCGTTAAACTTGAGGGTGCTGTGAAGGATACATCGGTTACGGATTCCAACGGTTTCTACAGCTTTACCATCGATAAGGATAAGGCAGGGGAGTACAAGCTCAGCGTTAGCAAGGACGGCTATGACGACTACTCCGAAACAATAACGGTAGGGGACAGCAACGTTACAAAGGGCATTTTTCTTGTAAGGGATAAAAACTATTTCGGCGATCTTCAAATCGAAACCGGAACGCTTACAGATGCCGATGTAAAATCCAGCTGGAAAACAGTAACATCCATAAAGGATGTGGATTATCCGATCTACAGTACAGGAAATGCTGATCTCAAGAAATATCTTGAAGGCCTTCTGTCTAAGGAAACCATGCTTGAGAGCATCGGAAAGGCACCTTATGAAACAATATACGGTTCATTTGAGTACAGCACACCTATCGAGGGCTATCTGCAGATGCGCACGGTTCTTTCCGGATATTCAAAGGGCATGCCTCATCCGCAGTCAGGTTCAAGCTGCTACTTTGTAGATCTTGCGGAGAAAAAGAATCTGACGCTTTGCGATCTTTTCAAGGAAAAGGACAGTGACATCAAAAAGGAGATAGCTGCCAAGGCATACAAATATATGGACAGCGCACTTAAGAAGAGCGAGGTAAAAAGCCTTAATGCCGGCAGTATCTATGACGGTATCGTTTTCTATGTTACAGATGATAACCTCACAATAGAATTTGCCCCCTATGCAATTGCAAGCTATGCTGCAGGATATATCAAGTGCACTATCCCGTGGAAGGATATCAGCCTGCACTGCGTAATTGACGGAATTGAAACCGCTGCAAAGGGCGAATATGTTGAATCCTCAGCCGAAGCAAGCAGCAAAGCCGAAAACAGTAAACCTGAAAGCGGCAAGGAGGAAAGCAGTAAATCCGAAAGCAGCAAGGAAGAAAGCAAGTCGGAATCCGGAAAGGAAGAAACTCAGCCTGAAAGCTCAGCTGAGGAAAAGAGCGCTGCATCCGACAGCAGTAAGGCATAAAATCGGAGTTGTCGTATTTTATATGGATTCGCCCACCTTTTCAAGGGCGGCGGGGGCTATGGTGCGAAGCCCCCGGTTGTACTCCGCAAAGTGCGAAATCTCCGGTGCTTCAATCCATAGGAAAGTTAGCAAAGCATAAAGCGGAGCGACTAATTATTTGACGAACAAAATAAAAAAGTCGATGAACTGAAACATTCATCGACTTTTTGTGTTATTATGAGGTATGATACATTATTATAATGTGATAGCCTCTTGCATTATCATTTTTATGGTGCGAATATGCTTCCCTGGATCGTTTTTGATATTTCTACCTTGACCGGCTTGTCGCGATCCTCTGTCGGGTGCATGAATACGCTTTGCACAAGACCTACTCCGAGATACAGGCAGGCAGCGGACGAACCGCCGGAGCTGAAAAACGGCAGTGTGATGCCGACAACCGGCAGAAAGCCGAGAACCATTCCGAGGTTTATAACAAGCTGGCTTGCAATCAGAGCAAAGTAGCCGAAGCAGATACAGCGGCCGAGCGTATTGTTTGACGACAGCGCATTGTGCACGAGCCTGAAGAGAATCAGAATGAACAGCAGCAGTATTGCACCGCAGCCCACTAGTCCGAGTTCCTCACCTGCAACGGTGAAAATGAAGTCGTTTTCCTGATAGGGGACTATTTCGCGCTCAACGCGCGGTCCGTTGAACAGGCCTTTTCCGAGCAGCCCTCCGGAGGCTATTGATACCTTGCCCTGGTACTGCTGCCATCCGTAGCTCATAAGCATTTCGTCGTCACTGCCGAAAAGTACGGCAAGTCGGTTTTTCTGGTCATCGTTGAGCATCTTTGTCCATACTAAGGGCAGAGCAGCAGCAATAAGGGAGAAGAATATTATGAAATATCTCAGCTGAACTCCTGCAGCATAGCTCATGATGAGGAACATGCAGCCGAAAATGAGAGCTGCACCGTCGTCGCCCTGCATATGTATGAGTGCAATCGGAATACCGGCATGAATTACAAGCGACAGAACTCCGACAAAGCTGTGCAGCCGGTCACGGTCGATAAGAAATGTCAGATGCTTTGAAAAAGTTACGATAAAGCAGATTTTCGTAAGCTCCGACGGCTGGAAGGTCATTCCTCCCGGCAGCGAGATCCAGCCGACGTCGTCTGTGCCCTCGATGCGGATGCCTATAAAGAACACCGCAAAGGTCAGAGCGAGCGCCACCCCGCCAATCAGCCACCAGCAGCTTGCAATGAAGTTGTAGTCTATCAGGGAAATCACGACAGCTGCGGCATAACCAAGGCAGACTGCCATGATCTGGGTTCTGAGAAAGTTAACATCGCCCGCACGCTGCTGGCTTGCTATCAGCAGACAGCCGTAAAACGTCGCGACGATGGTGAGAAGCCAGAATATGATATCCGTGCGTTTGAAATAATCACCAATGGATCTGAATATACCCATAGCATGCTCCTTTCCGCTTTTTCAGCATTATAATTTTACCACACAGACGCAGCCAATGCAAGGGCAGCAGTATTTTTCGTATTTATTGATAATTTTTGATGCATTCAGAGCCGATTTTTTGAGATAGGGGAAAAGCTTCTGAAATAAAATACATTATAATAAGTGCTGCGGTAAAATCAGGTCGCTGATAAGGTAACTGACGTAAAAGAATAATTCTGCTTTTTAGAAAAAATATTTAGAAATCGCTTGACAAATGAAATCATAAATGATATACTACTTGAGTAAAACAAAGTAAAGCTATGCTTTCACCTGTATAGTTTCGTCTGGTACGGGTCAATAGTCGGAGCCTTCCCGGTTGGGGATGCTTTATTGCTGTTGATGCGCGGACGATGGGTGAATGTCCGTGCTTTTTTTGTATATTGTTTTGGAGGTGCTTTAAGATTAGCAAGCAGGATATTCAGATCAATGACGAGATTCGTGATAAGGAAGTGCGTGTGATCGGTGCTGACGGTGCTCAGCTTGGAATAATGACCGGTGCAAAGGCACTTGCAATGGCAGAAGCAGCAGAGCTCGATCTGGTGAAGATCGCTCCTCAGGCGCAGCCGCCAGTCTGCAAGATCATGGACTACGGCAAATATCGCTTTGAACAGGCTAAGCGTGAAAAGGAAGCCAGAAAGAATCAGAGAGTTGTCGATATCAAGGAAGTCAGACTTTCACTGAACATCGATACCCATGATTTCAATACAAAGATTACACATGCTCAGCGTTTTATCAAAAGCGGAGATAAGGTAAAGGTTTCCATTCGTTTCAGAGGACGTGAAATGGGTCATCCGGAGCTTGGCGTGGAAATTATGAAGAAATTTGCCGACGCTTGTCAGGAATTCGCAGTGGTGGAAAAGCCTGCAAAGCTTGAAGGACGTAACATGCTTATGTTCCTTGCACCTAGACCTAACAAATAAAAAGAAAACCAAGGAGGACATAACAATGCCTAAGATCAAGACACACAGCGGAGCAAAAAAGCGTTTTAAGCTCTCTAAGAATGGTAAGGTAATGCGTGCACACGCTAACAAGTCGCATATACTCAACAAAAAGACCACAAAGCGCAAGAGAGGTCTTCGCAAGACGGTTGCTGCCGATAAGACAAATGTTGCAGCAGTAAAGCAGCTCATCCCTTACAAATAATTTAACGCAGGGAAACAGGCTGTCAGAAAATGAGTTAATCGGAGGTAATATAATATGGCACGTGTAAAGGGTGCGCTGGCTACGCGCAAGAGAAGAAAAAAGATCCTGAAGCTCGCTAAGGGTTACTGGGGCGCAAAGAGCAAGCATTTCAAGATGGCTAAGGAAGCCGTAATGAAGAGCGGCAACTATGCATATATCGGCAGAAAGCAGAGAAAGAGAGATTTCAGAAGACTCTGGATCACCCGTATTTCTGCAGGCTGCAAGGCAAACGGCATCAACTATTCTTCATTCATGAACGGTCTGAAGAAGGCAGGCATCACACTCAACAGAAAGATGCTGTCTGAGATCGCCATTGCTGATGCAGAGGCTTTTACAGCTCTCGTAGAGCAGGCAAAGGCTGCACTTTAATAGAATACTTTCAAAACAGGGGATGCCTTCGGGCGTCCCCTTTTAAGCAGGAGGAATAATTATGCTATGTGAAGAGCTTCCGCAGATCATGTGGTTTCAGAATGATAACGACTATACGGAATGTCATTATCTTTTTCATTACCGGATTATACCGGATGTGGCAGACGAATCGATGAAGGTCGTCATCTGGCACAGCGAATATTGCTACGACAAATGCAAGGACGAAATAGTATCCGAGCGGACCTTTCCCATGACGAAAGAGGGAAGGGACGAAATGATCGAATACATTCGTCAGGAGGACTGGGATTACAGACAATAGATTTTGTTCCGGGGTAATACATGCTGCGACTTTTCGTCGATCGGAACAAATCGAGAATTATTTATTTCTTTGCGAATTCCGATATGATGTTTTAAAATTCTTTCATAATTTTTCTTAAAATCAGGAGAAAATGCACTTTGCAACCGCCGGTTGAAGTATAGACAAAAAAGCCTGATATGCTGCTCTGAATTCAGAACTTATAACATAATGCCTTGAATAACCGTTATTGTACCACTTACGGCATAAAAATATTACAAAATTGTAAAATAATTGTAGAAATTTGTAAATATTTGTGCTATAATAGTAAAAAGCTACTTGCGCGATTATGATAATCGGAAGGAAGGTACAATATGATAAAAAGGTATATCTACGGAAATCCTATCCCTACAAATGCCGTTGCGGCAACTGATATCGAAAACGGCGAGGGAGAGCTGCAGTATTTCAGTGAAATTGAAATGGGCGGCAAAATCATCCTCAGCTATGCCATGAATGACGACGATATCGTCTACGGACTTGGCGAAGCAAACAGGGGACTTAATAAAAGGGGCGGACTTTACAGCTCGTATTGTACCGATGACCCGAACCAGACAGAGGAAAAGCAGTCTTTTTACGGTGCTCATAATTTCCTTGTGATATCAGGAATGATAAGCGTCGGCGTATTTATCGACTGTCCCGGTGAAGTAACCTTTGATATAGGCTATACTTCACCTAATATGCTGAATATTAAGCCCGGTACAGGTGACTTTGTACTGTATCTGATCGAGGGCAAAAGTGCATACGATGTTGTCCGCCAGTTCCGTGCAATGATTGGCAGAAGCTACATTGCGCCGAGATGGGCGTTCGGTTTCCAGCAGAGCCGCTGGAGCTATATGGACGAGGATGAAATCCGCGAGGTAGTACGCCGTCACAGAGAAAAGGGAATACCTCTTGACGCTGTGTACCTCGATATTGATTATATGGACGGCTATAAGGACTTTACCGTAAGCGACGAGCGCTTCCCGGATTTTCCTGCATTCGTTCAGGAAATGCGTTCTCAGGGTGTAAGGCTTGTCCCGATAATTGACGCCGGCGTCAAGATCGAAGAGGGCTACGATATTTACGAGGAAGGCAGACAGCACGGCCTTTTCTGTAAGCGCTCCGACGGCAGTGATTTTGTTGCAGGTGTATGGCCGGGCAAAACACATTTCCCGGATTTTATGAACAGCAATGCGCGCGCATGGTTCGGTTCCAAATACAAGGTTCTGATCGATGCCGGAATAGAAGGCTTCTGGAATGATATGAACGAGCCTGCTATGTTCTATACGGAAGAGGGCATTGAGGAGGCAAAGCAGTATATTGCCGATTTTGATTTCGACTGCGGCGATCCAGGCAAATATTTTGAGCTTGCCGGCAAGCTGACGCATATGTCGAACCGCAAAAAGGATTACGAAAGCTTCTATCATAATATGGACGGCACAGTAGTATGCCACGATCAGGTGCATAATCTCTACGGCGCATATATGACCCGTGCTGCAGGAGAAGCATTTGCTCAGATAGTACCTGATAAGAGAATGCTCCTGTTCTCCCGTGCGTCATACATCGGAAGCCACCGCTACGGCGGAATCTGGACAGGCGACAACCAGTCATGGTGGTCACATCTGCTTATGAATATCAAGATGATGCCCTCGCTCAATATGTGCGGATATATGTACAGCGGCGCAGACCTCGGCGGCTTCGGCTCGAACTGCACAAGGGATCTTCTCCTGCGCTGGCTTGAATTCGGAATATTCACTCCGCTCATGCGCGACCACAGCGCACAGGGCACAAGACGTCAGGAATGCTATGCATTCGGTGAAACAGAGGATTTCAAGAACATTATTTCCGTTCGCTACAGTCTGCTGCCATATCTTTACAGCGAATATATGAAGGCGTGTCTTTCCGGCGATATGCTGTTCAAGCCGCTTGAATTTGAATATCCGTCTGACAATTTCGCGCGTACCGTTGAGGATCAGCTCCTCGTCGGCGACAGCATAATGATAGCTCCCGTTTACGAGCAGAATGCCGTCGGACGTTATGTTTACCTGCCGGAGGATATGCTGTATGTTGTATTCCGCAGCTCGTCACTCAGACGTTATCAGGTTATGAGCCGTGGACTGCATTTCATCCCCGCAGCGGTAAACGAGGTTCCGATGTTCATCCGCAAGAATAAGATACTTCCCCTGTGCCGCACAGCTCAGTGCACAGATCAGATCGACACATCCATGTTCGAGCTTATTGCCTTTGCCGACAGTGCATGTGAATATCGTATGTATGAGGACGATGGTATTTCCTACAATTTCACTTCTCCCGAAAATTATGTACCCTTCCGCATTGTTGAAAATGAAGGTGTACTGACTGCGGATTCTTCCAAAAAGATCGTTAAGCTGACACTGTATTAATTTTCTTTAAAAAACATTCCGGAATAATAATCCTGAGCGCTCCTGAAGAGGGGCGCTTTTTTATAGTGCAATTCATACCAAAAAACAGGTTATTTATCAATTTTCTTTATATTTTCTTAATCTAATGATATAATTAGTTCAGTGTATGCGGATATACAAATCATCTTACTGTATGGCAATTAATTATGAAAAGAGGATTATGATATGCTGAAAAAAATTATAGCTGTGTCACTTGTTATTTGTTCCGGGGGAATTCTGATGAGTGGATGCAATATGATTCCCCTGGATAAAATTCAGAGAAAAGACTCAAAGGCGGAAAGTGTTGTTTCAGAGGAAGAAAGCAAAACTAAAGAAAAGCCTGTCGAAAAGACGGAATCTTCTGATACCAGTGTTGTGGAATCTTCACATGTTGTTGAATCATCTTCTGAACCCGAAAGCTCTGTTGTGAGTGAAGAGTCAGAACAGATTGATCCCGCGGCAATGAAGAATCTTCAGGATATAAAGCTTCTGCTTGAAAAGAAACATGCACTGCAGGAAGAAAATTGTTTTGTAAAGGTTGATCCTGAAAACGAGTATATACGTAATACCTATTATTACTGCGATGCTGTGGTAAAGGATTTCAATCATGACGGGAACTATGAAATGATTGTGAAATATGTCGTTCCTCTTGGACTTGCGGGTTCAACTCCGGGAGAACTGGATTATCAGACACATGAATTCAAAAATGCTTCAACAGTATATGATCTGTTTACTGTACAGGACGGCATTGTTGTTTCAAGTGATTATCTGGATATTCAGCATGTTATACACTACGGATCACAGCTGTGAATGGAGGAATGAAGATGTTAATTAATAAAAGATCTTTACGTACAATAGTTTCTGTCCTGACGATGGCTGCAATGCTCGGAGGAGCAGTTATGACAGTAAGTGCGGAACCTTCCGGATTCAGTTATGCTACTGAACCCGGCACGGATGGTAATGATGCGACGAAAATTTATTATGATAAGGATACAGGTGTTTTTTCTGTTCTTTCCAGCAGTACCTACATTGCCGGCACAACATCACAAAGGTTTTATATGTATGAAATAGATCAGAGCGGTAAGGCGGGTCTGATGCATACCTATCAGTACATAAGAGGAAATTCATATAATGAAAGTATATGCCGGATAGATGATGTTGATGTTGACAGAAATGAAATAGGACAGCTCTATGATGATTTTGCTGAAGGAAAAACAGTGATAGATATGAATTCGCAGGCTGATTTTTATAGTACTAGTAGTTTTATTAATAATTTTAATCAGAGCGGCAGTAATATGAAAACAGCTTTTGCATATGAAGGAAAACTGACTCATCTGGAAAGCGGTCTTGATCTGAACAGAAGCGATAAGCGCTCAGGCTTATTTGAGATAGAATGGGAAAGCACAGATCCGTCTGTTGCTGAAGTGACTGCCTCCGGTGCTGTTACGGCAAAAACACCAGGAAGTTGCATTATTCGTGCAAAACTGAAAGAAACAGGCTCATTGATCACAGAATATTTCTTTACAGTCATGGGAAATAACTGAAAATAAATATAGTCAGGAGTAGATGAAAATGAAACGTAGAAATCTAGTATTATCGGCATTGTTAGCGGTTGTTATTACAACATCTGCGGTTCTTCCGGGATGTAATTATATTAACATGGGGAAAAACGCACAGGTTTCCGACAAAAGTCAGGAGGATGAAATAAGTTCTGAAAATAATACGGAAAACGTTATTAAAAAGAAAGCACCTGATGTCTCAGAAGACGAAACAAGCGAAGTATCCGTAGAGGTGTCAGAAGCTGTATCCGTTGAGGAATCAAAAGAAAATGAAGAACAAATCAGATTTGAAGAGGAAGTTTCAGCAGCAGACCAGCGTTGGAAAACTATGGTCGATGAATATGATATTCTTCGTGAATATAAGGAGATAAACTATCCCGAGTCTTATTTTAAAATTTTTGATGAGAATAATGACGGACATCTGGAAATGTTTATCGGGTGTACAACGTATTGGGATACATATGGAGCGTGGGATGGAACAAGTCACCCGAATATGTTATGCAGTCTGAACGGAACAAATGTGGAAACCAAAGACCTGATCAGTCCGGATGCGGTTCGTGGATCATCATATTATCTTGCTGTTATGCCTGAAAAGGATGAAGGTAAAGTTATTGGTGTGGATCGCTATTTGTTTGTCAGACGTTATGGAGATATGTACGAAAGGTATATCAGTTTCGATTCTTTTACTGGTTCCGTTCTGGTATCTGAAAAGGGATACGATATTTCCAGAGATAATATTAATCCCGAGATCGCCAATTTCAGGTATTCTATAATCGATGGTGAAAGCAGAAATGTATCATTCGAAGAACTGGAGAGTGATTTAAAACAAAATTATGATATGCTTGCTTCTAATGATGGTTTTTCCAGTAACTCCGACAATGGTGATAATTCTCTGGTGGATATGGATGGCTACTTTGATGATTATCTTCTTTATGAAAGCGATACAAGAATAATAAACAGGGCTGATCTGGAATCTATGCTCCGGCGCAACAAATGTGATGATGATCATTCTAAAAAGCTTTATCTGGAACTTGCCAGAAATGAGATGGCAGCAAAATACGGGTACAAATTCAAAACAACAGAACTGAAAGATTATTTTGATAATCTTGACTGGTATGCTAAACTTACACAAGACAATTATACCAGCTATGCTTCACAGAATAATGGAAATACACCTTTGGGTGAGATCGAAAAAGCTAACAATGACATTATCCTGGAATATGAAACAGAATTGGGACTTGATGATATTAAATTACAGTGAAAAAGGGCAGTTAATATGGTAAGTATCCGGAAATGACAGAAATCAGGAGATAAGGGCCTGTTGAGGGACTGAAGCCGGAAGTGTGATGCTGTGGATACTATGTTGTATAGCAAATATGTAAATGTAAAAATGAGATGATTTAAGTAAGTATTACCCCGTTACCATTGTGACGGGGTATTTTTCTATCACTTTTGCCATATATTCAAACGGTGATGTAATGAAAAAGGCCTACCCGTTTCTGTCGGTTTTAGTGATCTTTGCATTCGGACTGCTGCTGCGTTTTTCCTTTTCGCTGTCGGAGCACGCTTCGTGGAGTTATATTGTTTCGTCGGTCAATGCATCCGCTTGGGAGCTCTTCAAGCCCTTTGCACTT
>ONAX01000011.1 GCA_900315875.1 uncultured Eubacteriales bacterium
GCTCCAAGATTTTGAACGACTATGACGGTGTTCTCCACGACTTCACCCGCAAGCGAGGGCTTGTGTGGGAGCATATCTTTTTACCCGAAAATGCTCCGCGGAGTGGCAGGATCGAAGTGAATTATGGAACGCCGTTGAACGTACCGAAAAGACAAAGGACAGCCGACTTGCCCGTGAGTTAGTGGTCGCTCTGCCTGTTGAACTCAACAAAGAACAATGGATCAATCTGCTAGCAGATTATATACAAAGCAGCTTCGTTGCAGAAGGAATGTGCGCCGACGTTGCCATCCACGACACTGACGGACACAATCCTCACGCTCATATTATGCTGACCGTCAGACCGTTGGACGACAAAGGCAAGTGGCAATACAAAACCGAAAAGGAATATCTTTGCAAACGCAACGGAGAAGAAAAGGGCTTCACAGCCGCCGAGTTTTTGCAGGCTAAATCACAGGGCTGGGAGAAGCAATATCAATATTATGTCGGCAAAAAGAAGGTGTATATGCCACCGTCAGAAGCGGAGCGACACGGCTACGAGCGAGCCAACAAATATCCAAAAAGCACGAAATTCGGACGGCAGAATCCGATTACCGCCCGTTGGAACAGCGACGAGCAGCTTGTCGTTTGGCGTGAGAATTGGGCGCAAATCACGAACAAACATCTTGATGAAGCCAATCGCTCCGACGCTCACATCGACCACCGCAATAACGCCGCCAGAGGTATCGACGAGCAGCCGACGATCCATGAAGGTTATGTTGCACAGGCGATGGAACGCCGCGGCTTGATTGCCGACCGCTGTGAGCTTAACCGTCAAATCAAAGCAGATAACGCTGTGCTCCTTGAACTGAAAGCGGCGTTTACCAAAATCTCGCAGGCAGTCAAGAATACCGTCCCCACTCTCGCCGAAGCGATGGAATCTTTGCGGGAGAAAGCGATCATCATCAACTATCATATCCGGCATACCCAGATCGGCAAGCGAATTGTTTCCGATTTTCTTAAGGGATTGAAAGCAGCTTACGAAAGCTACAAGGGTATTGTCAAGCAAATCTCGACAAAGAAAAAAGAACGTAAGGAACTTCAAAAGCAAAAGACGTCCACTCCCGTTCTTAAGGTGATAACACACCGTAACTTTGACCGCCGTTTTGCCGAGCTGACCGAGGAAATAGAAGAACTCAAATTTGAAAAAGCTCGCTTGTTAAAAACTATGGAGCGTACCGATGATAAGGATGTTGCAACGATAAACGACAGCTTCGACAGACTGGAATCTGCTTTAGCTGAGTTGGACGAGCGAGAGAAGCGATACACCGCCGAGCTGAACGAAGTTTTACGGCAGTATGACGAGTACAAGGAGCAAGCCAAAGAATTTAACGAGGGTGAATTTGGAAAGGCTCGTTTGGATATCCGATCCGACAAAGAGCACAACGCACTTAGCCAAATTTCTGACGCATACGGCGAACACTTTTCTCGCAGCACATTTTTCAGCAGCAGGAGCGAGATCGACGGCAAGCTCGATGACGAAATCAATATGCCCGCCGTCCGTGAATGTGTTTATCAACAGCGCAAACAAGCACATCAACAGCAGAAAAACAGAAAATCTCACGAACAGGAACGATAAACTCGCACTATTGTCAAGAGAAATAATTTGATTTAAGGATTATTTAATAATTTCTCCGCTATACTTGATCTGCAAGCTTCACAAAAGCGGATTTTTTGATACAATAATAGGCAGAAAAGGAGAAGGCGTATGTTTTTTGATATTTTGAAGCGCGACCTGAAACGCAAAAAGACAATGAACGTGATCATACTGTTGTTTGTAGTTTTGTCGGTAATGTTCATTTCTTCAAGCGTGATGAATCTAACGGCGATGACGGGCTCGCTCGACAGCTTTTTTGATAAGGCAGGAGTAGGCGACTATGTCGTTTTTGAGCGCAGCGGAGGAACCGTAAAGGTTGCCGACGCGGTCAAAAACGCCGATGGAGTGACCGACTTTAAGCAGGAGGAATGTATTTTCCTCTCGGAGCACAAGTTCGTCGGACACGTAAAGGAAAATGACAGCCAGAACGCGAACACCAGTCTGGTGTGCTGTCTGTCTCATCAGATACAAAGGTACTTTGACGGCAGCGATAACGAGATCACCGCGGTCGCCGACGGTGAGGTATATGTCCGTCAGTCCCTTCTTGACAACAGCAACGCCAAGGTCGGCGACAAGGTCGAGCTTACCGTAGCGGACGTCACCCGCACCTTTACGGTCAAGGACACGCTCAAGGATGCGATGCTCGGATCGAGAATGATGGGCAACGCTAGGTTCTTGATTTCCGAAAACGATTACAAGGCGTTTGAAAAAGCCGAACCGCTCGAACCGTATCTGTTTTATCTCAGCTTCATGGAAACCGATGACATTCCCGTGCTTGAAAAAGCATTGAACGATTGCGACGCGATAGCTTTCAGTTTAGACCGATCTCTGTTAAAGTTTACTTACATTATGGAAATGATCGTCGTCGGGATATTGCTTGTGGTCAGCATCGCACTGATTTTGATCGCCGTCGTGATCCTGCGCTTTACCATCAGCTTCACGCTCAGCGAGGAATTCCGACAAATCGGCATAATGAAGGCGATCGGTATTCCCGACGGAAAGATCCGCTCGTTGTATCTGGTGAAATATCTGGCGATTTCCGTTTTAGGCGCAACCATCGGTTTGACACTGTCATTCCCGTTCGGCAGTATGCTTCTCAAATCGGTGTCACAGAGCATCGTGATGGAGAACGGCAACAGCCTTTTGTTGGGAATTATTTGCGCGGCTGCTGTTGTGGGAATCATTCTGCTCTTTTGTTATCTCAGCACCCGCAAGGTCAAAAAATTCACACCCGTTGACGCGATCCGCAGCGGCACAACAGGCGAGCGCTATAATAAAAAGGGAATCATCAAGCTCGGCAAAAAGCCCATGCGCCCCGTATTCTTTATGGCGGTCAACGATATTCTCAGCAGTCCCAAGCGGTTCTTGATAATGCTGTTCACTTTCTTCGTCGGAATCTCTATGCTGATGGTCGGTCTGAATATTTCCTCAACGATGACGAGCGGCAAGATGCTCGGCTGGATCAATATGGCGGAGTGTGATTTGGCGGTTGTTGAATCCGGCGCGATCGAGAAATATATGGTTGCGGACGGCAGAGATAAGATGAACAAAAGAATAACCGAGGTGGAGTCCAATCTGGCAGAAAAGGGCTGGGATGCGGATTGCTTTGTGGAAGTCATTACAACCGTTGTCGTATCCAAAGGCGATACAGAGTTGAAAACTAACGGCGTAGAGGGAATCAATATGACCCCCGACGAGTATATGTATCTGGAAGGAACCGCGCCGCAGAACAAAAATGAGATAGCCATGTCCTACGTTGTCGCCGACAAATTAAATGTCGCGATAGGCGATATCGTCACGGTCAAAACGCCTGACGGCGAATCGGAATGTATGATCACGGCTATTTACCAAACGATGATGTCCTTGGGCAATAATATCCGCCTGTATCCGGGGCAGACCTATAGCTTTCAAAATCTTGTCGGCTTAAACGATTTTCAGATTCGATTTCACGACGCTCCGAGCTCCGCCGAGATCGAGAAAAGAATTAAAACGATAAAGGAGATGTACCCTGATAGCAATGTGATGACCGCGGGCGATTATGTTGATTACTGCGTCGGCGGAGTCGGCGGTATGATGGACGGAGTAACAGGGCTGCTGTTTCCGGTCATCATTCTGATCGATATTTTAGTCGCGGTGCTGATGGAAAAATCCTTCCTCACCAAGGAGCGCGGCGAGATCGCTATGCTCAAGGCGATTGGCTTCAAGAACCGCTCTATCATCCTTTGGCAGACCTTGAGAATCGCAATCGTAATGATCGCCGCCGTGCTGCTCTCAATAGCGCTCGCCGACCCTATAGGCAAGCTGACGACAGGCGGCATCTTCCAAATGATGGGCGCCAAAAATATTGTTTTTGATATGGATATATTTAAAACCTTCGTTATCTATCCGGCGATAATCCTTGCCGCAACCGTGTTCAGCGTGTTTATTACCGCGCTTTCGATACGCAAGGTCAATTCAAACGAAATTAATTCTGTAGAATAGGAGCATCATCATGGCTAAAACTTTAGAAGTAACCGACCTTTGTAAAACATATATCACCAACAAAAGACAAAACAATGTGCTGCGCAATGTCAACTTTTCGGTTGACAAGGGCGATATGGTAGCGGTAATGGGACCGTCCGGCTCCGGCAAATCCACACTGCTGTACACCGTTTCGGGTATGGACAGCATGACGGCAGGAACGGTTCTGTTCGGAGGCAAGGATATTTCTGCACTGAAGCCAAACGAGCTTGCGGCGCTGCGGCTTGACGAGATGGGATTTATCTTCCAGCAGATGTATATGCTCAAAAATCTGAGCGTGCTCGATAATATCATTCTCCCGGCACGACAGTCAAAGTCAAACACGCTTTCCGCAAAGGAAAAGCTTGAGCGCGGCAAGGAGCTGATGCGCAGGCTGGGCATCATTGAGATCGCCGACAACGACATCAACGAGGTATCGGGCGGTCAGCTGCAAAGGGCGTGTATCTGTCGCAGTATGATCAACGAGCCAAAGATGATTTTTGCCGATGAGCCGACAGGCGCGCTCAACCGCCAAAGCTCCAACGAGGTAATGGAGGAGCTGTGCAAGATAAACGCGGACGGCACGACGATCATGCTCGTCACCCACGACGCAAAAGTAGCCGCAAAATGCTCAAGAGTGCTTTATATAGTTGACGGAAACATTCAGGGCGAGTATAATTTAAGCGGAAAAGACGAAAGAACAAGAGAACGCGCCCTGAACAACTGGCTTATGGAGCAGGGTTGGTAGTCTGGTTTTGGAGTGAGAAATAATGATCGACATTCTTGTAGTTGAGGATAATCTTGAAATGGCAACGCTTTTATGCGATTTTCTAAAAGCGGAGGGCTATTCCGCAAAGCACTGCGCAGACGGAGAAAGCGCCTTGTGTGCCTTTGATAAAGACGGCGCAAGACTTGTCATTCTTGATATCATGCTTCCGGGGCTTGACGGCTTCGGCGTGTGCCGAAAAATACGCGAGACCGCCAATACGCCGATCATCATTGTCAGCGCCAAAACCGAGAAGGACGACAAGCTCAACGGCTTGATCCTCGGCGCGGATGATTACATCGAAAAGCCCTACGATATCGACATTCTGCTTGCCAAAATCAAAGGAATATTCACGCGGCGTTATCAAAGCGATATAATCTCCGACGGCTTTTTGAAAATCGACAAGAGCAAGCGGACAGCGTTCAAAGAAAACATACCCCTCGACCTGACGCAAAAGGAGTTTGATTTGCTGCTGCTCTTAGCGGAAAACAGCGGAAAGACACTTAGCAAGGACTATCTGTTCAATCAGATCTGGGGCTTTGACAGCTTTTCCGAGCCGCAAACGCTGACGGTACACATCAAATGGCTACGTCAGAAAATCGAATCCGACCCCAAAAAGCCGAAGCATATTGTGACGGTCTGGGGCGTGGGCTACCGCTACGAGAGGTAAATCATGAAAAGCTTTATCAGATTGGCAGTTGCGATCATCGCTGTCCTTGCAGTGATTTTTACGGGTGCAAATATCATTTTACATAACGAGAATAAGGGCGACGCTGGTCGCCCTTATCGTGTTGAAGCGGAAAGGATCGCCGCAAGAATCGAAAACAGAGAGCCATACTCTCTCAACGATTACAGTTATATCAAAAACGTGGAGATTCAGGAAAATGGCTTTCAAGGCGGCGACAGCGACTATCTTGTCAAGGAGATCGGCGGAAAGCTCTACCGCTTTGATTATTCCTACCAAGCCGACAATACCTCGGCGATAACGTCCTTTAACATCTGCTTTGGCGTGACTGCGGCATTTGTCCTGCTGCTGCTTTTGTTTCTGTTCATCAGGATCATCCGTCCGTTTGAGAAAATCAGCGCTTATCCTACGGAGCTTGCAAAGGGAAATCTGACAGCGCCGCTAAAGGACAGCAAAAGCAAATATTTCGGCAAATTCCTATGGGGGCTCGATCTGCTGCGTGAGAAGCTGGAAAGTCAAAGATCCGCCGAACTTGCCCTGCAAAAGCAGAACAAAACGATGGTGCTCTCGCTCTCGCACGATATCAAAACGCCTCTCGGTGTAATCGAGTTGTACGCAAAGGCGCTTGAAAAGGGCTTGTACAAGGACGAACAAAAGAAGAAAGAGGTTGCCGTGGGCATTACGGAAAAATGTGAGGATATCCGCGGCTATGTAGACGGCATTGTAAAAACTTCAAGCGAGGATTTTTTAAATTTAGAGGTAAACAACGGCGAGTTTTATCTGTCGGCGCTGATTGACAAAATCAAGGCGTTTTATACCGATAAGCTCAGCCTGCTGAAAATCGACTTCGCTGTAGACGCTTTTTCCGACCATATTCTCTCCGGCGATTTGGAGAGAAGCATTGAAGTGCTGCAAAACATCATCGAAAATGCCGTCAAGTACGGCGATGGCAGGAAAATAAGCATTGCGTTTTCAAGGGAGGATGATTGTCAGCTGATCCATATCCGCAACAGCGGCTGCACACTCAGCAAAAACGAGCTGCCGCACATCTTCGACAGCTTTTGGCGCGGCTCCAATACGGGTAGTAACAGCGGCAGCGGCTTGGGACTGTACATCTGCCGCACCCTGATGCGCAAAATGAACGGTGATATTTTTGCAGAGATTCAAGACAGCTATATGATTGTCACAACCGTTTTTTCAATAACTTAAGCTCCGGTCTGGCAGCATTTTCTGTTATATTTTTATATTAAAGTTATATTGCTAAATGTGTTTTACGAGGACTGGCATTGTTAATGTGACAGTACATAAATGGGTTGAGTTATACTAAATGACAGTCGAAAAAACATATGATCGCTGACAGAGCAAATCTACAGCTTTTTCGGCGGTTTTGTTTTTTTTGAACGAAAGAAAATTACAACTTTGGCAGAAAATACCCTTGACAAATCTCATCTCAAAGGATGATCTTACAAAAGCACGCAGAAGATTTAGGGCTACGAAACATCAGATTCTACATTGATGACGGTTTCAGCGGAACTGATCTGACCAGACCTGCATACGTTCAAATGATAAAAGACATGGAAGATGGAAAAATCGGAACGATCATAGTCAAAGATCAGTCCCGACTCGGGAGAGATCACCTTGAAACTGACAGGCTGATGGAGATTACATTTCCGTCCTACGATGTTAGGTTTATCGCTGTAAATGACGGTGTTGACAGCATCAACGGGATAAATGAGATGTCTGGGATACGCAACTACTTCAACGATTTTTATGCCCGTGACACATCGAAAAAAATCAGGGCTGTGCAGAGAGCTAAGGGTGAAAGAGGAGAGCATGTCGGGTCAACGATTCCTTATGGATATATGAAAAATCCTGAATACAACGGCGACCACAAACAGCATCCGCTGATGATAATTGATCCCGAAGCAGTAGAGGTGGTCAGAAGGATATTCAAAATGGCTGCTGACGGCATGGGTGTGAGAAAGATTGGCGATACCTTGACTGCAGAAAAGATACTTTCACCAAGCGTCTATCTGTTCAAAAAGAACGGCAGCCGATCAGGAAATCCTAACCTTGATCGCCCCTATCGTTGGTCAAAAACAACGGTGCGTCACATACTTTCAAACCAAACCTACTGCGGAGATACGGTTAATTTCAAGACTTACTCAAAGTCAAACAAGCTGAAAAAGCGGCTCAAAAATGATCCGAGTAAGGTGCTTGTGTTCGAGAATACTCATGAGCCTATAGTCAGCAGAGAGATGTTTGAGCTTGTTCAAAAGCATTTTGAGGGAAGAAAACGCCCCGACAAGCTGGGCTACACGGACAAATTTGCCGGATTGTTATACTGTGGCGATTGCGGAAAAAGGCTTCATCTTCATCGGTCTTTTGCTGCTGCACCGGAAAAAACCGTATTCCAATGCGGTGGATTCCGCAGCAGAGTAACGGATTGCTCGGCACATTATATCAGAGAAAGTGTGCTTGAGCAGATCGTACTGCAAAACCTCAGACAGGTTACTTCTCTTGCAAGAAATGACCCCGATGAATTTTACGGTGCGGCTATGAAAAGAGGCAGAGCCGAAGCCAAAAAGCAGCAAGCACAGCTTGATAAACGCAAAAACTCTGTTACAGAAAGAATTGCAAAGCTGGACAGCATCCTGCGTTGTCTCTACGAAGATCGTGTGGTAGGCAGGATAACGCCTGAGCGATATGATGAAATGGCTGCCGGATATGAGCAGGAGCTTACCGAAAAGAAACGAGAGCTTACGATACTCAACGAACAGCAACAGTCGGAAAATGAGCAAGAAAGAATCGTTACAGAGTTTATGGAGAAGGCAAAGCAGTATGCAGAAATGACTGAGCTTACATACGAGATACTCCATACCTTCATCAAGCGAATTGAAGTTTTTGAAAAGCCTGTGAAGTACTCAAGGAAGTACGGGAATCCAATCACGATATACTACACATTTGAACTGACAAAACTCGAAAAGATCGCAGTTGCACTCGGAGAAAGAAATGACGAAAGTAACGAGGAAATAAGAATGCTGCTGCAGTTGGCGTTTTAATTGGAAGCCGACATATTGGCATAAACAACGAATAAAAGGCGAATTCCCGAAAGGCTGAACCTTTCGGGAAGGATGGATGATTTAATTGTCCGTTAAGGATAACTGGCTAAAGAGGGCGTCCCCTTTTTGCGGTTGTCAATACCTGAACGCCGCCCCATTACCTTAATACACCCATATAGCGTGGTCACACCACAGAAATAGCCGCACGCGAAGAATAAAAAAGAGACTGCGAATCATTTCACAATCCCCTTTGAAAAAATTGATTATGTGTTATTCAGAAAAATATACGAAGCCACCGCAAGCTGTGCCGCTGCAAGCACAAGCAAAACCGCGATTGCAGCTTTAATTGCATCCAGCTGTCTGCGGCTGCGCTTTTCCGCAGTCATTCCGACAGCCGCTACCCTTTCGCGCTTTGACTTTGAAAGCTCATTATCAAGCTCATCCGCTACCTTTTCGATTTCGGGCGGTTCAACAGTTTCGTCGCTCAGCTTGTATATCTCACCCAGCTTTTCCTTTAGCTCGGGCATAAGCTTTCCGATTTCCTCCGAGGAATCAGGCAGAAGAATGATTGTCTGATCCGAGCTGCGCAGCATCCTGCCGTCATTGCCGACTGGTTTTGCCGCAGGCTTTTTCCCGTTTTTATCTGTCAGAACATCCGAAAGAACAGAATCAGTACTCTGAATTCCTCCGTCCATTCCGCCTATAATAAAAATAAGCTTTCTTTTTTTCAGCACACCGGAGAGTGTATCGAACAGCTCCACAGGGTCTGCCGCCGCTTCTGCTCCTCGCTGCTGCAGCCCCATCCCCTCAAGCGCCATTGACAGAACCCGTTCAAGCTCCGCGGTCTTTCCGGAATGGTAAAAAATAATATCGTAATTCATTTTATTATTCCTTATATTATCTTGAATTGAGGTATCTGACATATTCGTCAAGACACATATCCATGCTCCTCATGTGTGAAGCATTCTGCATACCGACATAGCGGAACAGCGAATCATCCTCGCCAAAGCCCGTTGAGCTTTCCTTGCCCTCAGGATAACGCAGGATAAAGCCGTATCTTATGCTGTTAGACATAAGCCAGTAATATTCCTCGCTACCCTTGAAGCTTCCGCTTCTGAGCGATGAAAAACGCACGCAAAGCCCCGTCTGAAGCTCGCTGTGATTTTCCGCAGGAACAGTGTTTTCGGCTTCCTCAAGCGCCCTGGAATTGCTGTATCCATTCTGCGCGATAAGCCTCTGCACCTCATCCATATATACCTCGTGCTGCTGTTCGGGAGAGATATATCCGACGTCGCAGCTCAGCGCCATCCCCTCTTTTTTTGCAGCGTCAAGCATTGCCTGCAAATCGGGAATTATCATCTTATCGACCTGAATGCCGCCGAAGCTGTCAAGATTCAGGGCATAGTCGCCCGGCAGGGGACTGTCCGGAGATACTATCAGCAGCAGCTTGGAATCGTCATACACCTCAGCATCACTCTGGACGCTGCTTTGCGTCTGCGCAGGCGCAAACAATCCGGAAAACTGATTCAGTCCTATAATAAGCCCGGTTATAGCGAGCAGTATCATAATTATGGGCAGTATTATCAGCGCGGTTTTTAGTTTTTTTGCCGCGCTGTCGTCATCCATTGTAAATTCATTTTTCTGGCGCTTGCTGCGCTGTGGCTTTTTCTTGCCCTTGCCGAGGGTAGATTTAACCGAGATGATCTCATCTCTTCTCAAAAGTAGCACCCCCAGAATAGCGGCGCATATATCAGCCGCCCATTTCTATCATTTTATCTATACATTTTCTTGCCTGTTCAATAAGCTCTGCGTCCATCTTGATTTCCTCGCCGCCGTCAAAGCGAACACAGTTCAGAACATCGACGAGTGTGGTCGATTTCATATTTTCGCAGATAAGGCTCTTTGTCAGCGGATAGAATTTCTTATCGGGACATTCATACTGCAGGTGCTCGGAAATGCTGTTTTCCGTACCAATGATAAATTCCTTTGCATCGGACTTTCTTGCAAAATCCATTATTCCCGATGTTGAACCCACGTAATCAGCCTGCGAGGAAACCTCCGGCACGCACTCCGGGTGAACAAGGAACAGCGCATCCGGGTGCAGCTTCTTTGCAAGCGTTACTGCCTCCGGTCTAACGGCGGCATGCACCGGACAGCCGCCGCGCAGGAGCTTGAAGGTTTTCTCCGGCAGCATGCTCTGCACATATGCTCCGAGATTGCAGTCGGGGATAAAAAGAATCTTATCGTTTTCTATTGCCTTACATATCTTGAGAGCCGAGCTTGATGTAACGCAAACGTCGCACACGGTCTTGAGTGATGCAGTAGTGTTGATGTAAGCAACAACCGTATAATCAGGATACTGCTCCTTGACATCAGAAATGAATTCCCTGCTCATCTGCTCAGCCATAGGACAGCCTGCAAGAGGATTTGAAAGATACACCCTCTTCTCCGGAGAGAGCATCTTCACTGTTTCAGCCATAAAGCGAACTCCGCACATAAGCACATTGCGGTTTTTCACCGTTGCTGCAGCCTTACTCAGTGCATAGCTGTCACCTGAAAAATCAGCAACCTCCAGAATGTCATGTGTCTGGTAGCTGTGCGCCAGTATGCAGAAATCATTTTCCTTTTTAAGTCTGATTATTTCGTCCTGTACTTCTCTAACAGTCATATCTATTACTCCAAACGCTATGTATTATCCTGCCATCGGGCGCAGCTCTGCATGCAAGAACCGGTCTGAGGCAGGGAATTTGTCAAGTATTAGCTGAAATTTGTCAAGTTTGCTTGACATTTTGTATCTGCTATGCTACAATAATAGTCACAAACCTATTCTTTTTTGAACACCGATTTCGGTGCGCCGCATATGGGACATACCCAGTCATCCGGAAGCTCATCGAACGGGATCAGCGGATCGCTGTATTCGTATTTACAGATCGTGCAGATATATTTATCGACTTCTTCTTCCTTTTCGGGAACAAAGGTCGGCGCATATTTCGGAGATTTGCCCTTGATAACATTGCGGTAGAAATCATAGGTCATAGGCGTGCCCTTTATAGATTCGCTGCCGGCCTTCGGCTCAGCGATGAATATCGTATGGGTCACGGTTTCGATCGTATGGACAACCTTGCACAGGAACCAGCAGCATATATCCTCGCGGATAACGGGACATCCCTCGCGGAGCATTTTATATCGGACGTTTGTCAGCTTATTGGTATCCCTGCCCGAGGTATAGCCGAGAGCGCCTATAGCCGTTCCCGATGTATTTTCGGAAAGAACGCTTACGGTGAATTCGCCGTACTTCTTGATACATTCGTTAGTGTAGTTATTATGATTCACGCTTACTGCAATTGTCATCGGCAATGAAGATATCTGCATTACCGTATTGACGATGCACGCATTGGGGAAATTATCCCCCTTAACGCCTATGGCAAACATGCCATAGGAAAGCGAAGTAAGTATTTTGTCATACATAGGCCCGGCACTCCCTTCGGATGGCAAGCATTCTGGTGCTTATCCTCGATTTTTATATTACACTAATAATACCATATCAGACACCATTTTACAAGAAAAATTTTTCCATTCGCCAACGTAATGCCGGACCCGATAATTTACTCTTTTCAAAATCCCTGCATCAAAAAGTACACTGCGCCGTATATTACGGAAGCCACTGTACCGTAAACGATAACGGGTCCTGCGATAATAAACATTTTCGCACCGACACCCGGAACAAAGCCTTCGCTTTTAAATTCCATCGCAGGGGATGCCACAGCATTGGAAAAACCCGTTATCGGGACAAGAGTTCCTGCTCCGGCATATTTTGCGATATTATCATAAAGACCGAGAGCGGTAAAAAACGCTCCGAGAAAAACAAGAGTAACGCTTGCAAGGCAGCGCGAATCCTGCAGTTCCATGCCAAAGCCGGTAAACAGTTCGGTAATAATCTGTCCGATAAAGCATATTAATCCACCGACAAAAAAGGCACGCATGCAGTTTTTGAGCACCGGACTTTTCGGAACGCTGCATTCCACAAGCTTTGCGTATTCTTTACTTGTTATATCCATCAAATCATCTCCCGGTAATATTTTTTACCGCGCAGCAATAAAATATTCAGATAAAAGGAAGACATAAATGAACGAAATCTATCTTGACAACAGTGCCACAACACGAACAAGCGATTCAGCCGCAGCAAAGGCAGTGCAGATAATGACGCAGCTGTACGGCAATCCGTCGTCGCTGCACTCAAAGGGACTGGAAGCTGAACACGAGCTGAAAAAAGCCCGGGAGATTGTGGCTTCATCCATCGGCGCTGCGCCCGGAGAAATATATTTCACCTCCGGCGGCACGGAGGCAAACAATACCGCTGTGTTCGGTGCAGCAAAAGCTCTGTGCCGCAGAGGAAAGCGAATAGTCACTACAGCTATAGAGCATTCATCGGTCATCGAAAGCATGCAGCAGCTTGAGCGTGAGGGCTTCGAGGTCATTTACCTTACTCCCGACAAAAGCGGCAGGATTAACCCTGATGACATAAAAGCCGCTGTTAATTCAGATACGATTCTTGTAAGCATAATGCTTGTCAATAACGAAACCGGAGCCGTGCAGCCCGTCGAAACTGCAGCCTCGGCAATAAAGCGCAGCTCTTCCCCTGCCCTGCTGCACGTTGACGCCGTTCAGGCATATCTGAAAATGCCGTTTACGACAAAAAAGCTGAAAGCTGACCTTATCAGCGTCAGCGGACACAAAATACACGGTCCGAAGGGCGTAGGTGCACTATACGTAAGGCGCGGCGTACGTATACTTCCGTTACACTACGGCGGCGAGCAGCAGGAAAAGCTTCGTCCCGGCACAGAGCCGCTGCCGCTTATCTGCGCAATGGCTCAGGCTGTAAGCGAATACCCCACCGGCAGCGCAGACAATAATTATATTCATACACTGAATGCTCACTGCCGTCGACTGTTATCGGAAACGGACGGAATAGTAATCAATTCAGACGAAAGCTGTTCAGACTACATCATCAATTTTTCCGCACCCGGACTGCGCTCGGAAACGCTCCTCCATTACCTTGAGCAGTACGGTATATATGTTTCAAGCGGTTCAGCATGTGCAAAGGGTCACAAAAGTCATGTCCTTTCCGCAATGGGACTTGACTCTGCTCTGATAGATTCCGCTGTAAGAGTAAGCTTTTCTCACGAAAATACTATGGAAAACATTGATTATTTTATAAATAAACTGGAAACAGGGCTTCACACTCTTGCAAGAAGCAAATAAAAATGGTAAAATGATATTTGTGCGCCCTGTGGCTGCACTGCATGATACAGGGAAGATAAGCCGGAGTTATTATTCTGCGCCGGCAATTCAACAAGGGAGTAATCGGATGAAGGAAGTCATTTTGATAAAACTCGGTGAGATCGTTCTTAAAGGTCTTAACCGTAAAAATTTTGAGGACAGGCTGATAAAAAGCCTCCGCCGCCGTCTGCACAAGCTCGGCTCCTATCAGGTAAGGGCTTCACAGTCCACAATTACCGTTACGCCGATGGACGACGATGCGGATATGGACGAAGCAGCCGACTGCGTATCAAAGGTTTTCGGCATTGCAGCGTTTTCACGCGCATGTGTTGCTGAAAAAGATATCGAAAGCATAAAGCAGGCTGCCGGTATTTACCTGCGCGAGCGCTTTGAAGAGGCAAAGAGCTTCAAGGTTGAAAGCAAACGCTCCGACAAGAAATTCCCCCTCACCTCTCCGGAGATATCAAGAGAGGTCGGAACATATCTTGCGGACATGTACCCGGATGTTGCTGTGGATGTTCATAACCCTGATGCCGTTGTCACTGTAGAAATACGCGATACCGCAGCGTACATTCACTGCGGAGTTATCCGCGGAGCAGGCGGTATTCCCGTCGGAACAGGCGGCAAGGCTGCAATTCTTATTTCCGGCGGAATCGACAGTCCTGTTGCTGCGTATATGATGGCAAAACGAGGCGTTGAGCTGACGGCTATTCATTTTGCAAGTCCGCCTTATACGAGCGTACGCGCTGAGGAAAAGGTTGCGGAGCTGCTCAGACGGGTTTCTGCATACAGCGGAAGGCTCAACATGTACACCGTTCCGTTCACAAAGCTGCAGGAAGAAATACGTGACAAGTGCCACGAGGAATACTTTACAATAATAATGCGCCGTTTCATGATGATGATAGCGCAGCAGATCGCAGCACAGAACGAATGTCAGGCACTGATAACCGGCGAAAGCCTCGGTCAGGTAGCAAGCCAGACTATCGGCGCTATTGCCTGCACAGACGAGGTGTGCACGATGCCGGTATTCCGTCCCCTTATCGGAATGGACAAGGAAGAGATAATCGAGATTTCCAGAAAGATCGATACCTTCGAGGTTTCCATCCAGCCGTATGAGGACTGCTGCACGGTATTTACACCGAAGCATCCGAGAACAAGACCGGTGCTGAAAAACGTAATTGCAGAACAGAAAAAAATAGATTATCTGCCGCTTATTGAAGAGGCAGTCAAAAACGCAAGGCTCACTGAGCTTTGATTGTATAAATATTTGCGCCGCAGGCGACAGATCATCCAGGGAGTGACAGAGAAATGAATACCGAGCTGTATTTTCCGAGAGAGGGCAAATCATTCGCCCAGACGTCGGAAAAGGCATTTGAAAAAACTGTAAAAGAGCTTTCCGAAATCGATGTCAGCATCCTTTTCAAAACAGAGGTAAACCTGAGCCGGGAAAGCATTCAGCAGGCACTGAAGGAAACAACCACCGGAAGTGAAAAGATTGATCTTATCTTTATTGCTGACGCTCTGAAAAGCTCAGATAAAAAGGAAGCAAATGAAATTGCTGCAAGCCTTGGCATTGAAGGCAAGCTGACGCCATTTGAAGCATCGCTGAAAAAGAGCGAGGAAACCAAAAAGGAAGCTAAAAAAGAAGAAGAGAAAAAATCAGCTTCCTCAGGCGCTCTGAAGCTTGAAAGCACTGAGGAAGAAAAAGAAGAGGAAAACGAAAACACTGCTCCGGTTCAGGATCAGGCAGAAGCCGATGAAGCATCATCAGTTGAAGCTGAAACAGAAAAGACCGAAAACAAGGGTCCCGAAAGCTTTACGGCATACTGCACTGAATACAAGAACACACTGATTGTACTCCTTCCGACAGAAGAAGCAACCGGAATGGATTTCAGCACGATGCTTTTTGCTGCTGCAAGTTCAACGATTAATCCAAAACAGAAAAATTCCTTCTGGAAGCGCTTTATCCCCTGTTCCGGCGACAGTGCATTCGATGTTGTAAGAAAGGTTATCCTGCTGCTTGCAATTTGTACCTTCATAGTATCCTCGTGCATGCTCGTAAATATTCTTGTTCTCGAGCCGACGCAGAACGACAGCACTAACAACAGTATACGTGACCTGCTTGTATCCACCGATGAAGAGGAAAGCGGAGCTGTTGTCAAAAAACCCGTTGACGGTTCAGAGGGCACACTTGTGGACTTCACAAACCTTCTTGCTGAAAACTCAGATACAATAGGCTGGGTAACGGTGCCGAATACGCTTATAGATTACGTTGTTGTTGCTCCGCCGGAAAGCGATCCTGAATATTACCTGTACAGGGATTTCTACGGCAACGGCAGCAAATACGGTACTGTATTCCTCGACTACCGCAGCAGAGTTGATTCGAAAAATATGATCCTGCACGGACACCACATGCAGGACGGCAGAATGTTCGCTAATCTGAAATATTACGAGGATATCGATTTCTACAAAAAGACGCCGATATTCACCTACAACACCATATATGAAAAGGCAAAATGGGAAATCATTTCTATCTTCAAGACAAATACACTCGATTATCAGGGAGATTTCTTCAACTACCTCAGAGGAGATTTCCAGAATGATTACGATTTCCTCAATTTCATTTATCAGGTCCGTGAGCGTTCTATCATCGACACTCCCGTCAAGGTAAACGAATACGATACCATCGTTACACTTTCAACCTGTGCTTACGACTTTGAATCCTTCCGCTTCGTTGTCGTTGCAAGAAAGGTCCGTGACGGCGAAAAAGCTGAAGTTGATGTTTCCAAGGCAGCACACAACCCTGATCCGCTCTATCCGGATATCTGGTACAACACCTACGGCGGAACCAAGCCGGAGGTAACATCCTTCCAGGATGCGTTCAACCATAAGAAGATCGACTGGTATGACGGTAAGCGCGATGACTGGTCCGAAAAGGATGACAAGGAACTGAACAAAACCCTTGACGAGGGCAAAGAAAAAGCTCTTGAAGAACTGACCAAGTTTGTTGAAGGACGCACATATTCTGATTCAAACAAAGAAAAGGTTGACGAAATACTCAAGCAGTATACCGAAATGATCAATAAGGCTACAAGCGGATCTGAAGTTAACGAAATCTACCGCAACGCACTTGTGTCTATCCGAGCTGTGCAGACTATTTCCGAGGCAGAGGCTTCCGATCTTGAGAAGTCAAGACTTGAAAGCGAAACACTACTTGAAAACAAAAAGGCAAGCGCTAAGGTCGAACTGCACAATTCCATTGCAGGTAATACCTATCGCACGACGCAGATGGATGCCGTAGAAAAAATCTTCAAGGGATACAACAGCAAGATTGACAAAGCAAAAACCGTTGAAGAAGTCGAAAGCCTTAAAAAGGAAGGTATAAGCCTTCTCGCAAAAATCAAAACGGCTGATGAAATGACTAAAGAAGAGTCCGAAAGAAAAGAAGAAGAGGCTTCAAAGAAGGCAAAGGAAGCATCTGACAAGAAAGCGGCAGAAGAAGCTTCCAAGGCTGAGGCATCAAAGGCTGCAGCAGAACTGAAGGAACACAGAAATCAAGCAGTCAACGAAATTCAGAATTACGGTAATCTCGACAATTATGATTCTGCCGGTCGGGCAAAGGTCAACGGTATAAGAACTGTATACTCCGGCAAGATCAAATCTGCTAAGAGTATCAGCGAGATTGACACCCTGTTAGCAGAGGGAAAACAGGAAATAGACGCTGTTCCGCATAAAAAGGATGAACCTTCTGTTGAACCGCAGTCCTCAGAGGAGCCACAGTCCTCCGAAGAGCCGCAGTCTTCAGAACCGGAATCCTCGACTGAGGAATCCAGTGAGGAGAAATCCTCCACAGAACCCGAAGTTCCCGGCGACTGATACGGCAGCAACCACAGCTAAACTCCAGGCTCCCGCCAGAACAATGGCGGGAGCTTTGTTTTAATCTATTACATCATAAATAATTAACTAAGGCACAATGTCAAAGAGGAATGAATAACCGCAGAACTAACGGACTAAACTCACTTTTATACAACCATCAAAAAATGTCTGATTTTTCTTGAAATAGCCTGTCGTCTGTGGTAAAATCTATATAACACTTTAAGGAAAGAGGTTGTCAGTATGAAAAAGATATTTGCCGTACTTCTTGCAGGTACACTTGCAGTGTCCCTTGCAGCATGCAGCGGCTCAAACGAATCATCCGAAGCCGACTCATCAGCCGCATCTACAGTTTCCTCAAGCTCAGAAACAGAAAGCTCGACTGAAAGCTCCGCAAAGGAATCCTCATCAGAAACTACCGAAAAGTCTGACGAGGAAAGCGGCAGTCTGAACGATGTAGTAGAGAAACTGCAGAAGTCAGTCGGAGAAAAATCCTCCGCTGCTCTTGAAAAGCTGAAGGGTGACCAGCTTACGCTCAACGTAGCTATCAAAGCAACATCAAACGATGAAGAAACAGGCAAACCCCAAACCCAGGAAATCGCACTACAGCTCATTAAAAACGGTGAAAATGAAAGCCGTTTCACTATCGGTCTGGGTCTTATGTCAATCGACATTCTGAAAAACGAAGAAGGCACCTTTATGATAAACAATAACACCAAAAAGGCTGCCAAAATGTCTTCAGATCAGTCCTCCGGCATGAGTACAGATTCAATTATGGACAGCATGTCCGGCATGCTCGGCGGAGATTCCGGCATAAATACCGAAAGCGCAATCGACGACCTTAAAAACGGTGATGTCAGCGAGAACATAAAGTTCGAGGGCAGCGCTGAAGAGGATTACGAAGGCGAAAAGCTTACTGCCGAAACCTACACCCTTATCGGCAAGGATACCGACGGTAAAGATACCACTGCAACGCTGAAGGTATGGTTCGACGGCGATGATATCAAATACATCACTGCATCATCAGAAGATAAATCCATCACCGCAGAATTCACAAAGCTTACAAATGAAGTTGACGAATCGCTGCTGGTTGTTCCCGAGAACTACGAGATAACCGAAACCAGCACCGTCACCAGTGAATGAGAGGTTCAGCATGAAGATGAAGTATAAGACCTCGCGCACCTGTTCAAGAGCAATTGAACTGGAAGTCGAGGACGGAATTGTTAAAAGCGTCCGTTTCGACGGCGGCTGTATGGGAAACACAAACGGCATTGCATCTCTTGTTGAGGGCATGCCCGCGGAAGAGGTAATCAAGCGCCTTAAGGGTATTGACTGCAACGGCAGAGGCACCTCCTGCCCCGACCAGCTTGCAAAAGCACTGGAAAAAGCACTGCAGGAATAACTCTTCCCCGTTTTCCAAAAGTATAATCAAATAGTTCAAGCCGATGAATTATACGTTCATCGGCTTATTTATTTCAAAGCAAAAAACAGCCCCGACGGGAAACCCGTCGGGGTAGTGGGATTCAAAGGAGTTAATTAATAGAAACTATCCGGATAAATCTAATGTCTTCCCATCGGAATCATTCCTTAAATTTAGTAAAACCTGAGCGACACGGTAAAAACCGAAAGCTCTGAAAATCTGGTATTACATTGGATTCATTCCCATCTATAGGATTTATTTATAAGCAAAACATGCACTAAACCATTCATCCTCGAAATGCATTGGGTGGCAGATGCATTACCAGACCACCATCGCCGTACCATCGCGGCTTAATGCTTGATTCTAATGACCGGGCCGTGCGCCCGCCCCCGGGAGCCTAACCGGTACATCAAACGCTCCGGGAACTTCCGACAGACAAACGGGGCAAAAAATCTGTTCAGCCTACAGCAGAATTCCCGATCCCACGGGCAACCCCCGCCTGCTGAGCGGTTGTGACACCGCAGTAGCCGCAACAAAAAGGACTCTCAGCCGGTGCCGATATTCAATTGTAAGTTCTCAGCCGAAGCTGCCAATGCTCCAATCAATCTCAAACCATAACGCAGGAGCATCCGGCACTTCTCACAGGTCAAAAACCTATCGGAGGAACCTACGCAAAAGATGCATTTCACTGAAGCCGCCACATACGCCGGAGCCGCCGTCGAAACGGACGCCGCAGGGCTGACGCTCGAAAAAATCCGTCCTCACCTTGTCTTTTCCCTGTGGAAGACCTCGCACCAAGAGGCGCTAAGGTCAATTGAAAAAGCCGGTTCTGATTCGCCCATCGGAGCTTGCCTCCCTTCGTGGATTAGATAAAGCCGAAGCGGACTCTGCAGTCAAGAGATACTGCACTTCGTTTATCTTGACTATATTATAGCACCTTTTTAGTAAAAGTCAATAGTTTTTCTGAACTTTTAGGATAATTTTTATTTTTTATTTGTGTTGCATTTGCTCTTGACTTATTATCTAAAAAGTAATAAAATGGTTATATAGTGCTGTTACTGCACTAATTTACTGAAAAGGAGATGCTGACATGAGCATGGACGAAAAGGATATGATGAATGAGGAAGAATATAACGAAGCTGACCTCATTTCCCTTCTCGACGACGAAGGAAACGAATACGAATTTGAAGTAATCGATGAGATCGACTATAAGGACGGACATTACTATGCGCTGATGCCGCTGTTTGACCTGCCGGATCAGGACATTGAGCAGGGCAGCACATACATGATTTTTGAAGCTGTAGAGGACGAAAACGGCGATCCCCAGCTTGCAGAGATCGAGGATGACGACCTTCTCGACGAAATCGCAGAGATCTTTGAAGCAGGCTTCGCTGCTGAAGAGGAATAATTTTCACAGAATTTTAGTATTTTCCTCTTGATTTCTGTATACGTTTGTTATATAATAAGCTTAACAAACGAAGTCAAATTTGTTTATATTGTCTGCCCGATGCGTATTTTCGTCTCATATAACCCTACAACCTTTAAATCGGGAATCCGGCTCCGTCGGTGGACTTCAGACCTCCCGCTTCAAGCGGACGAAGGGAGTATGAAGCCGAAGGGAGGATACCCACCTGCTTATTCCGTAGGCAGGTTATTGATTGACGGGGTACGGTTGGGCGGACTTTATTATGCCTTTGTGCGATACGGTTGTTGCCGTATCGTTTTTTTGGTTACAATATTGTAGTTGCAATATATTCAAAGTCATTATATAATTACTGTGGTAGTACCATCCGCAAAAAAGAGGTGACAGTTGTGGCGGAGGAAGTCAAAAAGAAGCAAAGCAATATTGCACTGACAGCACTTATAGTAGGTGCAATACTTCTCGGCGCTGCCGCAATGTCCGCTGCAACGCTCGCACTGATAAACAGTCAGAACAGCAACAAAAAGGTATATACCGCCTCGTACCTGGCATCCGAGGTAGTTAAAAAGATGAACTACGAAAACCTGTCAGAGATTTCCCCTTCGGATATTTCCAATTATTATGATATTCCGGAAGGAGTTGTAACAGACAGTGCGATGTTCGTTTCAACGAGGTCGGATTCGTATACTGAGATAGCTTGCTTCAAGCTTAAGAGTAACGAAAGCGAAAAGAAGCTGACCAAAAGCATAGATAATTACATCAGCGCCAAAAAGAAGACCTATCAGAACGTTGATGACAAGGCATACGCCGTCGTCAGTGCCGCAAAAACCGACGTTCATTACCCGTATGTAATCGTGGTTATCTCACCGGACAGCGATGCCGCCGTCAGTACATTCGAGTCGATTGTATCCAATACAGGTCAGGCAAGCGCATAAAACGCTATAGCCGCCTATAGAATATTTTTATATACACCAAAAACCGCAGACATAAGCTTTTTGCTTTGTGCCTGCGGTATTTTTTATTCAGAACTGTTTATCTTTGGTTTCTATGATTTTAATCGTATTATTATCGTCATCAGACATAACTTCTGAAGCACCAAAAATCGAAACACTGTATCGACATACAGGTTGCAGTATTACGTAATATTTTTATTACTCAGACTATCATAAAGAAGTCGATTATCGTTAGATTCTACTATAAAATTATAGAATTTTAGCCGTCAATATTCATTCAGCATAACGGCGCAAAACCAGCATTATTTTATAATGCTCTCTCCATCCATTTCCTCAGGCTGGGGAAGTCCGAGAAGCTTCAGCATTGTCGGAGCAATATCAGCAAGTCTGCCGCCGTCGCGCAGCTCGCAGGGATGATTAACAACAACAAACGGTACAAGGTTCGTTGTATGAGCTGTAAAAGGCTCACCGCTTTCGTCGATCATACGGTCTGCGTTACCGTGGTCTGCAGTGATGAGAACTACGCCGTCCATCTTTTCAACCTCACGTACAACCTGACCTACGCAGTCGTCAACAGCTTCAACAGCCTTTACTGCTGCTTCAAATACACCAGTATGGCCTACCATATCGCAGTTAGCGAAGTTGAGAATGATAACATCATACTTGCCGCTGCGCAGTCTTTCGAGAACATTCTCGGTTACGGTGTATGCGCTCATCTCCGGCTGCAGGTCATATGTTGCAACCTTCGGTGACGGGATAAGACATCTGTCCTCTCCCTCACTTACAGCCTCAACGCCGCCGTTAAAGAAGAATGTTACATGCGCATACTTCTCTGTTTCTGCAATTCTGAGCTGGGTCAGACCCTTCTGGGAAATATATTCACCGAACATATTGGTAAGCTTCTGCGGCTTGAATGCAATGTCAACATTCGGCATAGTAGCGTCGTACTGAGTCATGCAGACATATGTAAGCGGGAAGAAGCCGTTTCTTCTCTCGAAGCCGGCAAAATCCGGATCAACAAATGTACGGGTAATCTCTCTTGCTCTGTCCGGACGGAAGTTGAAGAATACAACAGAGTCGCCGCTTTTAATAGTAGCATTTTCAACGCACACGGTGGGGATAACAAATTCATCCGTAACGCCCTCTGCATAGGAATTGCTGATAGCCTCCACTGCGTCGGCAGCCTTGTTGCCCTTGCCGTAAACAAGAGCACTGTATGCCTTTTCTACGCGATCCCAGTTGTTATCTCTGTCCATTGCGTAATAGCGTCCGGAGATGGTCGCTATCTTTCCGAGACCTATCTCATCAAGCTTTGCAGCGCACTGCTCGATATATTCCTTTGCGCTTGACGGCGGAACGTCACGTCCGTCGAGGAAGGCATGGATATATACTTCCTTGCAGCCGAGCTGCTTAGCCATCTCAACAAGGCCGTAGAGGTGTGTATTATGGCTGTGAACGCCGCCGGGAGAAAGAAGACCCATGAAATGCAAAGCCTTACCGTCCTCTGCAGCATTTTTCATAGCCTTTACAAGAGCCTCGTTTTTCATGATAGAACCGTCTTTAATGGACTTGGTTATCCTTGTCAGCTCCTGATAAACAACACGGCCTGCACCGATATTGGTGTGTCCTACCTCGCTGTTGCCCATCTGACCGTCCGGCAGACCTACATCCATACCGGAGGCCGCAATAAGACCCCAGGGATTAGTTGAAAAAATATGCTCCATATTCGGCTTTTTGGCGCTGCGGATAGCATTGCCGTAGTTAGTTCCGATACCAAAGCCGTCAAGTATCATAAGTACTAAAGGTTTTTTCATTTCTTTTGCTCCTTCAATAATCATATATAAACTGTCAGACCGTCCTCTACGGGAGAATCTTCATATTTCACCCATTCAACGACCAGAGATCCCATCTCTACCACTGTCTTAACGCCTAAAAAACCTTCTTCATATTTTACAGGGCAGTAGCTGCGCAGATATTCCATCTCCCCTGTTTTCAGATTGTAGCGCTGTCCGGCAGGACGAATACCGTCATACTCGCTCACATCTTCGATCATCCTTATCGTGATATAATTGTCTATATCTGAAATATACAGGTAATCTCCGGATGTTGAAAAGCTCATTGAATAGGAGTCAGTACGGCGCTTTCTGAACAAAGCCTTGGATTCACCGCCGGACAGAGGCATGGAATACAGTATTTTTCCGTCCGCAGGCGAAACGTTCATTACACCGTCAAAGTAAAATATGGTATCTGCCTTCGTGTCTATCCAGTAATCCGAAACAGAATCCTCAACGACCTTAACAGGGTCTCCGCCGCCGAGTGAAAGCCTGTAAAGATAAGTTTCCTCGCCGCCGTCCTGTGCGATATAATACAGATCATCCCCGATTATTTCAAGGCGTGCGGCAGAGTTATCCAGTACATATTTGTCTTCCTCGCCCCAGGCTTTGACGGAAACAAGCTTTTCCTTATCAGTGCCGTCAGTCTTTACCTTGTAAATGCCTGTTCTGTCCTTATCGACGGTGATATTCTGTCCGTCAAAGACATAGCCTGTGTCGGCATAATATATGTATCCGTCCTTGACGGCGATCCCATTGGCTCTGATATCATCGTCCATAAGCTCGACGCCGCCCTTGCCGTCCTTGGCAAAGCGTCCGACAATATAGTTTACAGAGGACCAACTGAAATAATATTCCCGAGTATTTACATAATAGAAATATACATATCTGTCACCGCCGTCTGTCCAGCCTTTGCTTTGCAGCATCACCATATCTGAAACATATTCTGCATCTTCGTCCGACACAGAAGCACCAAGCTTCTTTCTGAGTTCAGATGTCCATGCGCCGTTTTCATACAATACTTCCTTGACAACGGCCTGCTGGTCAGTCATATCATAATGATAGAGCTTTCCTGCTTCGTCACGATATGTAGAAATAGCCTCATTTCCGTAGAGCACGCTTTTGTATTGTTCAAGAGCGACCGGAGATGGAAGCGGCTCAGCAGGCGTAACTGCATTACTCTTGCTGGATTCTTCCGCAATCTCCTGCTTGACATTCAGAAAAACAGGCTTATCGGGGTCTGAAACGTCGATCAGGGCGTTTCCGTTATTATAGATCGTTTTCCCGTCAAGCGTAAAAATAGTACTGAACTGTGTATCAGATACTGCCGCTGTATCGCCGCTGTCAGTTACGTCAGAATTATTTTCCGTTGGGGAAGTATTCCCTGCATCTGACGTATCACCCTGACTGCTGCATCCTGTCGCAGATGATGTCAGCGCCGCAGCAGCAAGAAGCAGCGCAAACACCCTCTTTTTCAATATCCGCACCTCCTTGAATATAACTAAAATATCGGGTGAATAGTTCGCCCTATATTTTGTCGTTATATCAGCCTGCGTTATCAGCCGTTTGTAGCAGCGTCAAGGAGTACGCCGAAATCAGCAGCCTTCAGAGATGCGCCGCCGATAAGTCCGCCGTCAACATCGGGCTGAGCAAGAAGCTCTTCTGCATTCTTCGGGTTCATGGAGCCGCCGTACTGGATTGTTACTGCATTAGCGGTATCCTGATCGTAAAGCTTAGCAAGAGTTGCACGGATGAATGCGCAAACCTCCTGAGCCTGCTCGGATGTAGCGGTCTTGCCTGTGCCGATAGCCCATACAGGCTCGTAAGCGATAACTGACTTCTTCAGATCCTCAGCAGAAACGCCGAAGAAATCAAGCTTGATCTGTCTTGCGATTACCTCTTCGGTAATGTCGCATTCTCTTTCCCAGAGAAGCTCGCCAACGCATACGATAGGCTTAAGACCAGCTGCAAGAGCTGCCTTTGTTCTCTTGTTTACGGTTTCGTCAGTTTCGCCGAAATACTGTCTTCTTTCGCTGTGACCGATGATTACATATTCAACGCCGATCTCTGTGAGCATATCTGCGGAAATTTCGCCTGTGAAAGCGCCGCTCTTCTCAAAATGAACGTTCTCTGCGCCAACCTTGATGTTTGTGCCCTCTGTCAGTGCAACAGCGGTTTCAAGGTTTGTGAAGGGTACGCAGATAACAACCTCGCAGGTTGCATTAGCTGCAACGGGCTTAAGGTCCTCAATAAGAGCCTTAGCCTCGGGACGGGTCTTGTTCATTTTCCAGTTGCCTGCGATAATAGCCTTTCTGAGCTGCTTGTTCATAATAATTTCTCCTGTTCTGTAAAAATATTAAAAACGGGGACTGAGCACCGCCCAACCCCCGTCTGTAAGCTGTTTTATTGTCTGACAAAATTATTTGTCGTTGAGGCATGCGATACCCGGGAGAACCTTGCCCTCGAGGAATTCGAGAGATGCGCCGCCGCCGGTAGAAATGTGGGTCATTCTGTCTGCATAGCCGAGCTTTTCAACAGCTGCTGCGGAGTCGCCGCCGCCGATGATGGAGATTGCGCCGCTTTCTGCAACTGCCTTAGCAACAGAAATTGTACCTGCTGCGAAGTTCTCCCACTCAGAAACGCCCATCGGGCCGTTCCATACTACTGTACCGGCACCAACGAGAGCATTTGCAAACTTCTCTCTGGTCTTCGGACCGATATCCAGACCCATCCAGTCTGCCTCGATCTTATCGGAATCAACGGTCTTGAACTCTGTATCCGGCTTATACTCTCTGCCGACAACTGTATCCTCAGGAATGAGGAAGTTTACGTTCTTAGCCTTAGCCTGAGCCATGATATCCTTAGCAAGCTCTACCTTATCAAGCTCGCAGATGGATGTACCTGTGCTGTAGCCCAGAGCCTTCATGAAGGTGTAAGCCATGCCGCCGCCGATGATGAGCGTATCAACCTTATCGAGAAGGTTTGTGATAACGCCGATCTTATCGGAAACCTTTGCACCGCCGAGGATAGCAACGAAGGGTCTCTTCGGATCTTCGAGAGCGCCGCCCATAACGGTGATTTCCTTCTGGATGAGGTAGCCGCATACTGCCGGCAGATAATCAGCAACACCAGCTGTAGAAGCGTGTGCTCTGTGAGCTGTGCCGAATGCATCGTTTACATAGATCTCTGCAAGAGAAGCCAGTGCCTTTGCAAATTCGGGATCGTTCTTTTCCTCTTCCTTATGGAAACGAACGTTTTCGATAAGCTCAACCTCGCCGTCCTGAAGAGAAGCAGCGATGCTCTGAGCGCTTTCGCCTACTACGTCGGAAGCCATCTTAACTTCGAAGCCGAGAGCCTTTGAAAGATAAGCAGCAACAGGAGCCAGCGAATACTTCATATTGAATTCGCCCTTCGGACGACCGAGGTGCGAGCAGAGGATAACCTTTGCCTTATGATCGATCAGATACTTGATAGTCTTGAGAGCCTCGTCGATTCTCTTCGGGTCAGAGATATTGCCCTCGCCGTCGAACGGTACGTTGAAGTCGCAGCGAACAAGAACCTTCTTGCCGGCTACATCAATATCTTCAACGGTTTTCTTGTTAAGATAGTTCATGTTGTTTACATCCTTTCAGATATTCTAAGCCGGGTCACCGGCTCATTGACAGATTTAGCGGCATACAGCCGTCGTTATCTATTTTATAACATTTTGTCAGATTTTTCAATAGGAAAAGCAAATTTAATATACATAATTATATTCAGGGAACGTAATATTTCTCCCCCTTCACTTTGGGAAGGAGCCGGGGAATGGGAAAAAGAATCCCAGAAATTCAGAAAATATTAATATAATCATCTGTTTATGCTACAATTAAATTGCCAAACAAATTTCATTATTCCGCAGATCATAGCATGTGTTTTTACCTTTGGTAAAAATGCAGGCTCTCTTTTCACATGCTTATGTATGCGGATAGAAAATTTGTTTGGCGACAATGGAGCTTTGTGTTTTTCGGGCGCACGGCTTCGGTTGTGTGCCTTTTTATTTTGCCCGGAAATAACATCAGGAGGACAAATATATGAAAAAGACAGTTAAATTCAGAAGCATTTTTGCCGTAATGGCAGCGGCGGCATTTGCGAGCTGTGTGTTTGCAGGGTGTACGGGTTCGGAAAACAAATCAGGAGAAAGCTCGGCTTTATCATCTGCTGTGTCAAGTGCTGCGGATGTTGATTCAGAAACAGTATCAAGCAAGACGAATGACGAATCTATGGAAGAATCAGATGTTGATTCAGAAGATATTACATTTGAAGTCAAGTCTGATGATAATCCTTCTAAGAATACATCTTTAGAAGAATCATCAGAAAAATTAACACCTTTTCAAGCTTTTAGATTTGGTCGAACATTATCACATGTTTTTACAAATGAAACAGACAAATATGACTCTCATCACATTTCTCCAAATATAAACATTTGTATCTTAAATATAAACGATGATAATACATATGATATTTATGCGTTTGGTTATTCACTTCCCGTTAATACAGATGATATAGAGCTTTATCCGGAAGATTATGTACCTGATTTCAAAAATGATTTATGGTTCGGTATAGAGAGTGAATATCGTATTTAATAACAAAAATACAGTCACATCATGTGCTATCCACCCTATCCGCCCGACCACACCCTTCGGTGCGACCGGGCTATATTATTACGCAGAAAAGGGACTGGAAGTTATTTCACAGTCCCCAATTCTAAAGAAAACCGCCCCGGTTTCCCGAAGAGGTCAAAGAATAGCTGTCCGGCAGGCGTCGCATCTCCTGCATCTCTCGGAGTTTCCTCCTGTCATACCATCGGCGTGTGGTCGCAACGAATTTTACCACCCCAAACAGCTACTTCTATTCTATGTATATTATACCATATTTATTCAGCTTTGTAAAGCAGTTGCTTATTTTTTAAATAGTTTTTCCAGCGTGTCTCACTTATTTTCCAAGCAGAGATAATAGAATTTTTATATTCAGGATCATCCGATGAAGTATGAATACGAATAACCAACTGCATTCTTATGCCGTTTTCTTCTATATGCTTCAATATCAATCCCGTATTTTTCCCTGAATCCTTCAGAATATAATCGGGAGAAAAAATGGCTTTTTCAAAATACGAAAATAATTCTTCAAAATGTCCCGGATGATGCTTTTTTATGTGTTCTATCAGTTCATCGGTCAAAACAACCTCATCGGTGGTGATGTCCTCTGTTATACATTTGAAAATATCCGTATTAATTTTACCCACCATACGCATATATAATTTCGCTCCAATTCTTTATAAACCAATATTGTGTCCTGTCACGGGGCGAATCATAATAAACTGTTCACTTCGCAAATTCGGGATATTTTTCGAGTGTCTCCTGCATGGTGCCGTCGTAGATCACCTTGCCCTTTTGCAGATAGATGCAGCGCTCGCATATCTCCTGAATATCCTTGCTGTGGCTTACATACAGCACGGTGATATCCTTTTTTATCATTTCCTTGATCTTCGCCTTGCATTTTTTCTTGAAATTAGCGTCGCCTACGCTGAGGGCTTCGTCGATAACAAGAATGTCCGGATTTGTGTTGATATTGATAGCAAAGCCAAGGCGCATTTTCATACCTGACGAATAAGTACGCACCGGCTGATCGATATAATCTCCAAGGTCAGCAAAATCAATAACCTTATGCTCTATTTCCTTGATCTCGCTGTCGTCAAGGCCGAGGACATAGCACTTGAAGCTGATATTCTCGCGTCCGGTCATATCCGGTGAGAAGCCTGCAGTAAGCTCCAGAAGAGCTGCAACTCGTCCGCGGACATTGACCTCTCCCGTCGTCGGGAATGCAACGCCGGTTATCATCTTGAGCACAGTTGATTTTCCTGCGCCGTTACGTCCGATTATTGCGACGGATTCGCCCTTTCTGATGGTGAAATTCACCCCGTCGAGTGCCTTATGGCGCTTATATTTCTTTGACTTTATAAACAGTGCCTGGAACTGCTCCCTGCTGCTGCGGTAAAGAGTATATATCTTGGTAACGTTTTTGAATTCGATAATAGGCTCGCCGAGTGCTGTTTCGGTTTTTACTTCATTAGCCATAACACACGATCCTTTCATTTGATATTTCTATTTTACCCTCAAATCCCCCATTTGTCAATACAGACAGCTCCGGAAGCGGCGCAGAGCCTGCGCACCATGTTCGCGGAAGTTAATATCGGTTCTATTTTCACAAAAACTTTAACGACCTGCAGCGTGCGCCCGAATGAAATGTTTTTGGGGTAACGCTGCACCATTCCACAGAAGTCAAAAACTGACGGTCATACATATCAAAAAAGCAGAGGACGACGCGTCACCCTCTGCTTTTATTATCACATATACTTTCCCCGGAATAAATAACTTACTTTATTTCTTCTTTCTTGCAAAAACGGCAACAGCCATTGCAGAAATCACTACTGTCGCAAATGCTGCCTGTGCAGCTGTTGTCTGCGCGCCCGTTTGCGGCACCTGTGTGCTGCCGGAAGCTGAGCTTTCTGTACCTGTATTGTCTGCACCGTCCTTTGCAGGCTCGGATTTACTGTTTTCAGAGCTTTCAGACCCGGAGCTTTCGGGATCTGTTTTTTCGGGAACGTCAGGCTGACTGGTTCCGTCGGTTATTCTGATCCTTCCCTCTCCCTCAGGATTCCTGTATTTTTCGGGAATAACACCGCCGAATGTATTCTTGATATAATCTTGTACAACATCAATATCAACAGCAAGCCTGTCGTCGATTATCTCACACTTGCCGCTCAGGATAAAGCCGTCGCCGCCATCCCGGAGAAGATAGTTTATGCTTGCAACGGTATATGTCTTATTAACATCAAGCGGCTGAGATCCGATAAGTACATTTTTCACTCTGTATTCGCCTGTAACGCCGGTAAATTCGCCCATTTCATTTATGGTCACCGTGCTCCTGACGCTTGTATCCATCGTGTATTCCATTCCTGATACGCTGAGGAAGTATCCGGATTCATCAAGATATTCCGCCGATGATAATTCAAGGAAATCCAGTATCTGCTGACCTGTTACCTCAGCAGCACAGATTGTATTGCTGCAAGATTATCTGCACGATCTACAAGCATTCTCCGGTATTCCGTCTTGGCGGAGATGAATTTGCCGCTATTCTGATAGACACAGATTACGAAAACCGGGAAAAGCTTATTAAGCAGCTGAGTGCAGATTGCGAAGCCACTTATAACCGCGAAGACTGCGAACCATGGGAGCGGTATTCCATCGCAGCAGGAATGTCAGACTGCGCAGACGGAGAAACAACACTCGCGCCAGCTCTCTCACGCGCAGACAAAGCAATGTATATTGCTAAGCGTGAATTCAAACAATCGCACGAAATTGATTCGCAAAATTAAAGCTTAACAAAAACAGGACTTCCATTTTACTGCGGAAGTCCTGCTCTTTTTTATTCGTTTCAGCGTAAGCGATAAGTTTCTCTTTATCGCGATTAATAAAGCTTTGCACCAGCAGAAATGCGGGGATCGATCATCAGCAGATGGAGCTTTTCCTCGTGATGCCAAATACACAGTTAAAAGCAAAATGCATTTTTGTGCTATATTTACAGAATCTTGTCATTCATATTCTATATTTTATGGATTATGTAATAGACATAATCAAGTCTTTATGTTATAATGAGATCATGAAATATTCGGGTTTGCCAAACGATCAAGGACAAATCATTCCCGGATTTCACAGGGATACATCTTCAGCGGTAATACCAGTTTACAATAGTGAATTGCTGATACCGTATGCCCCTCTGCCGGAATCATTTCCGGTGAATAGTTAAGCATATTTTATCATTTTCCGAAATTGTAGGCTGTTGTGTTATATTTCAAAAAAAATGGAGGTATTAGTATGAAGATCAAGAAGGTATTGTCTGTTGCATTGACAATGTGTATCGGTGCTTCTGTTTTTGGCACCGGAGCAATTACTGCGTCAGCTGAATCTATTTCAGGCGGATGGATCTTTTCCGATGTTGCCGCAGTGAATGTTAATGAAACGGAAAAAACTGCTCTCGCACAAGCTATAGAAAACAGCTACGATGGTCTGAGCAAGTTTGAAGCAACAGATGTCATCGCTCACCAGGTAGTTGAAGGCTCGAATTCTGCATATCTTTGCAAGGAAACACCCGCAGAGCATGAAACCCCGTCAAACTGGAGCATAGTTACGATTTACACCGATTTAGAAGGCAATTCCTCAGTAAAGAGGATTGAGACAATTGATCCGACAGATATAAAAACCCTCGAAACTGTTACTGAAACAGAGAGCGGAGCCTGGTATACCATTGGCAAGAAAACAGGACCAGAATTATCTTCCGGAGTGCAGACCGCATTAAGTAATAACACGGGTCTGGCTCTTGTTCCTACAGCAGTTATTGCCGAGCAAATTGTATCAGGCAAGAATTATCGTATGCTCGCATACGGCACTCTTGTTACTGCAGAGCCCAGAACCAATCTTTATGTTGTAGATGTTTATGAAAACAATGAAGGTACTGCTGAAATCACTAATATAGCTGCATTTGACATTCTGTCATATTGCTCTGCCAGTCAGAATGATCCAACTGATCCCGAGCAGTCAACCTCAGGCGGCTGGCAGTTCTCTGACGTAGCTGCCAACAATGCACCGGAAGATGCACAGGCAACTCTTGATAAGGTTCTCAAAAGCAGCTACAATGGTCTGAGCAAGTTTGAAGTAACAGATATCATTGCTTCCCGTGTTGTTGCCGGCACAAACTACGCTTATCTGTGCAAGGAAACCCCAGCAGACAAAGACGCTCCGACAAACTGGAGCATTGTAACGCTGTATTCTGATCTCTCAGGAAATACATCACTCGTTCATATTGAAACAATTGATCCCACAGCTATCAAAACTCTCGAAAACATCCCCGATGCTCCTGTTTCCGGCGGATGGGTTGCTGAAGGCAAAGAAAACGGCGCTGATCTTCCCGATACCGTACAGGCTGCTATCAACTCCAACATGGGTCTGAAGCTTATACCGACGGCAGTTATTGGAGAGCAGGTTGTTGCAGGTATTAATTATCGCATTCTTTCATACGGCACTCTTGTTACAGAAAATCCCAGAACCGATCTCTATATCGTTGATGTTAATGCAGGTCCTGACGGCACTGCACAGATCAAAGAAATCTCTGCTTTCGACATCACAGCTTATTGCTCTGCACCTGCAGAACAGCCCAACGAGCCGTCTGACAAACCATCTGACGAGCCGTCTGACAAGCCGTCCGATAAGCCGTCTGATAAGCCGTCTGATAAGCCGTCTGATAAACCGAGTCAGCCAAGCTCAACATCGGGCAGTACTTCTCCCGCAACAGGCGACAGCAACTTTACAGTAGTACTTTTACTGCTCTCTGTTCTTGCAACCGGAGCTGTAATTTCAGCAACAGTTCGCACCAAAAAAGAGGATCGTTCATAACCAGTTCTTTCGCCAGTAAGTCATCCTGCTTATTTATCAAGTCAGAAAGGATATTCAGCATTCTCTGAATATCCCGATCAATTCGCAAATCCAGGCAATTGCACAAAATTGATCCGCAAAATTAAAGCTTAAATCGAGTAGGAGGCTACCCATTAATTGAGCAGCCGACCTCTCACACCACCGTGCGTACCGTTCGGTACACGGCGGTTCAATAGTTTGAGTGCAGTA
>ONAX01000023.1 GCA_900315875.1 uncultured Eubacteriales bacterium
AGGTTTTTCCCCTTTGTAACCCCTTTTCCTTAATCCCCCTGTCGACCACGCTGCGCTGCCGCAAGTGTTTGGGGTTGACAAATGAATATGAATGGTGTAAAATGAAAACGGTTTTCAATTTCATATTCGATAATGTGATTTGAAACGATAATTTACGCGCGGAGGTAAGCCGATGAGCAGTTCTAACGGATATAAAACCAAACAAAGGCGCGCGATACTTGATTTTCTGATGGAAAATAAAGAAAGCCACGTCACCGTCAGCAGGATATCAGACCACCTTCGGGATGAGGGTACACAGGTCGGCGTTACTACTATCTACCGCCACCTGGACAAACTCCTTGAACAGGGACTGGTGCGAAAATATACCGTCGATGGTTCAACCTCCGCCTGCTTCCAGTATTGTGACCCCACAGGAGCATGCAGCGAGCACTTCCACCTGAAATGCGAACGCTGCGGCAGACTGCTGCACCTGAGGTGCGAGCATGTGTCACAAATGTGCGGACATATCTATGAGGAGCACGGCTTTAAAATAAACCTGTGCCGCACTGTGCTGTACGGAGTGTGCAGCGAGTGCGCAGAGAAAGAGGGAGAAACCGAATGAAAAGAATAACTTCACTGCTGCTTGCCGCAGTACTGGTGCTGACAGTAATATCACTTTGCGCCTGCACCGACGACAGCGCCGCAAAGACAGACGGAAAACTCAGCATTATTACAACTGTCTTTCCGCCTTATGACTTCGCAAGACAGATAACCGGCGACAAGGCTGATATCACAATGCTCCTCAAGCCCGGTATGGAAAGCCACAGCTATGACCCTACGCCGCAGGATATTATAAAAATTCAGGAATGTGACCTGTTTATATACGGCGGAGGAGAATCTGACGAATGGGTCGATGATATACTTGCATCCGGAAGCAAGCCTAAAAAGATAATCGCAATGATGGACTGCGTGAATGCCGTTCAGGAGGTCGTGCAGGAGGGTATGACCGTTGACGAAAAGGAAAAGGATTCCGATGATATAGAATACGACGAGCACGTCTGGACGTCCCCGAGGAACGCTTCGCTCATCATGAGGAAAATCTCCGATACACTCTGCGAACTTGACCCCGCTAATGCGTCGCTTTATAAGGAAAAGACCAATTCCTACGCAACGGAGCTGAGCACGCTTGACGACAGCTATAAAAAGGCGGTCGACGGCGCAGCAAGAAAGACGATAGTGTTCGGTGACCGCTTCCCGTTCCGCTACCTTGCGGATGAATACGGACTGAGCTACTATGCGGCATTCCCGGGCTGCTCGAGCGAAACAGAGCCGAGCGCCGCAACGATATCCTTCCTTATCAACAAGGTGAAGGATGAAAAGATTCCGGTCGTTTTCACCATTGAATTTTCAAACGGTAAGGTCGCCGATACGATATGCAGCGAAACCGGGGCGAAAAAGCTTATGCTCCATTCCTGCCATAACCTCAGCGCCGACGAATTTGAGCGCGGAGAAACCTATGTAAGTCTTATGCGAGCTAATCTTGTTAATCTGAAGGAGGCTTTGTCCTGAAATGGAGGAGCTGCTTAAATGCGAAAACCTGTCATTTTCCTATGAAAATACAGGCGTTATAAAGGGGCTGAGCTTTTCGGTCTGCAGGGGCGACTACCTGTGCATAGTAGGGGAGAATGGCTCCGGTAAATCGACTCTCGTCAAGGGTCTGCTGGGACTGAAGTCGCCTGCCGAGGGCAGGATAGATCGCTCGAAGTCCCTCGGGAAAGGCAGCATAGGCTACCTTCCGCAGCAGACGCCCGCACAGAAGGACTTTCCCGCGAGCGTCTTTGAGGTCGTGCTTTCGGGCAGACTGTCCTCGCGCGGACTGCTGCCGTTCTATTCATCTGAGGATAAGAGCATCGCCAGGGCAAATATCGAGCGTCTCGGTATAGAGGACCTTGTGCGGCGCAGCTACCGCGACCTTTCCGGAGGTCAGCAGCAGAGAGTACTGCTTGCACGCGCACTGTGCGCGGGAAAAACACTTCTTCTTCTCGACGAGCCTGTCACAGGACTTGACCCGATAGTGACGGAGGAAATGTACCGCATTATTTATGAGCTGAACACAAAAGAGGGGATAACCATCATAATGGTATCACATGACATCAATTCGGCTGTAAAATATGCAAGCCATATGCTGCACCTTAATTTTGAAAACAGCTTTTTCGGCACAACTCAGCAGTATATAGAAAGCCCGATGGGCCGTTACTTCTTTGCCGAAAGCAATTCACTGATACGGACGGAGAAATCAGAATGAATTATATAATAGAAATGTTCAGCCATGAATTCATGCAGAAGGCTCTGATCGGCGGCGTGCTTGTTTCGCTTTGTGCGTCGCTTCTCGGCGTAAGCCTTGTGCTTAAGCGGTATTCCATGATAGGCGACGGACTGTCCCATGTGGGCTTCGGCGCACTTGCAATAGCCTCTGCCGCAAATATAGCGTACATAACCCCGGTTGAATTCGCGATACCTATCGTTGTGGTTGCCGCGTTTTTCCTGCTGAGGATAAGCGAAAACGGTAAGCTGAAGGGCGACGCCGCTATCGCAGTTATTTCCACAAGCGCACTGGCAATAGGTATAACGGTCGCTTCTATGACAACGGGTATGAATACTGATATCAACAGCTACCTTTTCGGCTCGATAATAGCCCTGACGGATAAGGACCTGATACTCAGTATCGTGCTGTCTGCTGTGGTGCTTGTTATGTTCGTGCTGTTCTACAACAAGATATTCGCTGTTACCTTCGACGAAAGCTTTGCCAAGGCAACCGGAATAAGGGCAAACGTCTACAATATGATAATAGCCCTTCTTACAGCCCTGACGATTGTCGTAGGCATGAAAATGATGGGCTCAATGCTTATCACAAGCCTGATAATCTTTCCTGCTCTTACGTCAATGCGCGTCTGCCACCGCTTCAAAACGGTAATACTGTTCTCCGCGGTCATCTCCGTTGTATGCTTCGTGACCGGACTTATCATGTCCTATGTCTACTCCACTCCAACCGGAGCCGGAATAGTTATCGTCAACCTGTGCGCATTCCTGATATTTGCACTGATAGGTTCAATCTCCGACAAAATAAGCGCAAAGAATAATATCAAATAAAAGACCCGGAAGCCTGCCGTAATGATTCGGCAGGCTTCCGGTTTCCCTGTGTCAATTTTAAAATGATGATAAGATATTCTATACATTTATCTTTGTCTTTTAATACGTCGTATTACTTTATCGCTTGTTTTATTTTTCCTTGTAGTTGCAATACTTCAGCTTGGATGCCAGATAATCAGAATAATCTGCCATATTGGCAAGTCCGGCATTGTTGAGCTTCTTCATGTTTTCTCTGATCTGAGCTTCGAGGTCACCCGAAGAGAAGAGCGGTTCTTCATCTGTTTCTTCTATTTTCATTGAAGGACTCAGTCCGAGGAGATAATCAGTTGAAACGTGAAAATACCTTGACAGCTTCATGAGCGTTTCGCCGTTCGGAATGCCGCCGGCTTTCCACTTGCTGATAATACCGCTTGAGAGTCCGATTTCCTTACCTACAGGATTAGGCTTCTTACCACATTTTTGACACAGGCCATAAAATCTTTCCCAGAACAAACAAATACCCCCTTTCGTATGTTATGGAACGTATTTCAAAGTCGCTTTCAAAAACTGATTCAGATCGTATACTTGATTAATTGTTAGTCAAAGGAGAAAAAATCATTTGTATCCAATTATCTATCTGCTTTAATACAATATTACCATAGATACCGGATAAATACAAGTATATTTTTTAAGACAAAAACGACAATTTATTGAACTATGATAATAAAATAGCACCAATGTGAAACAGAAAAATATTTAATATCATAACAGTTTGAATTCATCACATAAAAAATATGCCGATTTTATGCAATTTTTAAGATTTCGCAAAGAACATGCAATTATTAATAGTGTTTTTGAGTCACAATCGTCAAATAAGCAGAAATTATAATACAAAAGTGACCATATATAATTCTTTTATTGCAAACAGAGTATAAGAGGTAATTATATTTGTGATTATAAATTATACTCAGAATAAATCTGAACAAGCACAGGAGATAATAAAAACGGATGTTATTTTTCGCTTTAAAGTGACTAAAGGGTTAAAAATGTTATTGCAGTATTTTTTGTAATTAATCGGCAAAGCGGAGGAAAAAGTAAGGGGGTTATTGTCGTTTAATGCTTTTTATAAAAATATTTCTTTCAATTTATTGCCGATGAGTTAATTCGTTCTTATACGAACGGGGCTGGTGTAAATAATTCCGGGATTAATGCGAAATGCGGCGATATATCTTTGAGTGCGAGGTCAAGCGAGTGTAACGAGCGACAATGCGCGGCGAGAAAGCTGCCTATCGGCACCGTCGGTTCGCCGGCGAACGGGAGTTATATGGATAATTATTTGTTTTTGTGTTATTATTATACATATAAAATTTGTGTAAAGGCGGTGCAGAATGAAAATAGCAGTTGTACGCTGCTCGGATGTGAGGAGCGAAAAGGAAAAACCGGAAATAGAAAAACTGTGCGGATTTCTGTCGGAAAACGGAGCTCAGCCTGCAGTCGGTGATAATCTTTACGTCAGCGCTGACGGCCGCGAAAGGGCGCAGGAGCTGATGCGCTTCTATCGTGAGGGGTATGACCTTATCCTCGACGTTTCAGGCGGCAATAGCTGCGAGGAGCTTCTGCCGTATATGGATTTTGACCTTGTCGCTGCGTCCGGCGCTGTTCTGTGGGGCTACAGCGACCTTACCGTAATGCTGAACGCCGTTTATGCCGCAACCGGAAAAAGCTCTGTCCTGTGGCAGGCGAGAAATATCATCCGCGACGGCTCTGGACGCGCGGCAAAGCTTTTTACTAAGTTACTGGGCGGTGACAAAAGGCTTTTTTCGCCGGAAATAAAAATGCTGCGCGGTGATTCTGTTCACGGTACGCTGATTGGCGGCAACCTGCGCTGCTTTCTGAAGCTTTACGGCACACCGTATTTTCCAAAAACCGACGGCTGCGTTATCCTTGCGGAAGCTCTCAGCGGCGACGCCCGGCGGTTATGCAGCAGCTTTGACCGTCTTGCTGACACCGGGGCACTGGAAGGTGCGGCAGGACTGATTTTAGGTACCTTTACAGAAGCCGACCGCCTTGGGGAGGACGATACTGTCGTCAGATATATAATGTCAAAAACGGGGATTCCCGTCGCAAGGACTTCACAAATCGGCCATGCGCCGTCGTCAATGGCTGCATTGATCGGTGAAAAAATTATTCTGTAAAGCCTTGACACAGATTTGTTAATATGTTATCATATCATTACATTATTACATTATCATATTAGCGATTTAGCAAGCTAAAGTATACTAACGAATGAGGTTGACACAATGAAGAACTATTCAAAGATCACACCGCTCGGTACAAAGGATCTTCTTTTCGAAGAATGTCTCGCCAGCAGAACAGTTTCCGGTATTCTCGGAGGGGTGTTCTCGCACCGCGGCTTCCATGAGGTGCTTACTCCCGCAATCGAGTTTTACGATCTGTTCGAGGAGGAGCGCTCCGGTATACCGATGGAATATATGTATAAAATGAGCGACGAAAAGGGCAGACTTATGGTTCTGCGTCCCGACTCCACAATGCCTATCGCCAGAATGGCGGCAACCAGACTGATGAATGAGCGACACCCGATAAGACTTTACTATAACCAGAGGGTCTACCGCTGTAACCCAGGACTTACCGGCAGGAGCAATGAGGTCATGGAAACCGGTATAGAGCTTATCGGTGCCAGCGGAAAACGCGCTGACCTTGAGGCTATCACTACCGCAGTTGAGGCTCTTTCAAAATGCGTGCCCGATTTCCGTATCGAGCTTGGCAATGCCGCATTTTTCAGACGCCTTGCGTCAAAACTTCCCGTCAGCGAGGATAAGCGCGAGGAAATAAGACTTCTTATCGAATCCAAAAACTATTCGGCACTGAATTCAGAGCTTGATAAGCTTGAGCAGACGCAGGCTGTAACAGTAATCCGCAGACTTCCGCGTCTGTTCGGCGGAATAGAGGTCCTCGACGAGGCTGCAAAGCTTTGCGACGACGAGATAGCTCTCGAAAAGCTCGGCTATGTCAGAGAAATATATAACGACCTGAAAAAGCTCGGACTGGGCGAGCGGCTTATCATAGACCTCGGTCTTGTCCAGCGAAACGATTACTACAGCGGTATCGTGTTCAGCGGCTACGTAATGGGCTCAGGCGAGCCTGTGCTCATCGGCGGCAGGTATGACGAGCTTCTTGCTGATTTCGGCATGAACGCTCCCGCAGTAGGCTTCGGCATCAATGTTGACGCTCTTGCCGCAGTAATGCTGCAGCGCGGCAGCGTGCCGGCAAAGAAAGCACCGGATGTTCTCGTGCACAGCGAAAAGGGCTATGAAATAGAGGCAATAAGATACTGCACCGCTCTGTCGGAAGCAAACGTTCTCGGCGAAAACAGCGTTTTTGAAACTGCAGAGCAGGCTCTTGAATATGCAAGGGCAAAGGGTATAAAGAAGCTTGCCATTGTCGGCAGCGAAATAAAAACACAGGAAACAGGAGTATAAGATATGAAACCACTGAGGATAGCCCTGACAAAGGGCAGACTTGAAAAGGATACTGTAGGACTGCTCGAATCGGCAGGCTACGACTGCACAGCCGTAAGGGAAAAGGGCAGAAGACTGATCCTTCCCATCGGCGACGGCAGCATAGAGGTCGTTCTTGCAAAGGCTGCGGATGTAATCACATATGTCGAAAACGGCGTGTGCGACCTGGGCGTAGTCGGCAAGGATACTATTATGGAAAACGGCAGAAGCTTTTATGAAATACTCGACCTCGGCTTCGGCAGATGCCGCTTTGCGCTTGCCGGAAAGAAGGGAACAGACTTTTTCTCCGGCTATCAGGCAAAAACAATCGCTACCAAATATCCCAATGTCACAAGAACCTTCTTTGAGGGCAAGGGTATGGATATACGCATTATAAAGATCGAAGGCTCTGTTGAGCTGGCTCCGCTGCTCGGACTTTCAGACGCTATTGTCGATATAGTTGAAACCGGCTCAACGCTGAAGGAGAACGGTCTTGAAATAATCGAGGACAACGTTGCCCCGATCTCCGCAAGGCTTATCGCTAATACGGCAAGCCTGAAGCTCAGAAAGTCTGAAATAGAGGAGCTTGCGGATAAAATGGAAACAGAAAGGAAGAAAATGAAATGATAAAGATAGTAAAGGCTGACGGAAAGGCTGAATACGAGTACCTTGCAAAAGTAAGGGAAAGAAGCAGCAGCACCGACCGCGACGTTACTGCTGTTGTAAGCGAGATAATAGATAATGTCAGCAAAAACGGCGACAAGGCTGTCAGGGATTATACAATTAAATTTGACGGCGCTGCTCCGGAGTTTTTCGAGGTACCGGAGAGCGAAATAAAAAAGTCTGTTGCTCAGTGCGACCCGGATTTTATCAGCACGCTTGAAAAAGCTGCTGCCAACATCCGCGATTTCCACGAAAGACAGAAGCAGCAGAGCTGGCTTACCACCAAGGAAAACGGCGTTATCATGGGTCAGCGCGTAAGAGGTCTGGAAAGAGTGGGACTTTATGTTCCCGGCGGCACAGCTGCATACCCATCTTCCGTGCTCATGAATGCGATCCCCGCAAAGATCGCAGGCGTCAAGGAACTTATCATGGTAACTCCGCCGCTTAAAAACGGCAAGCCCAACCCGGATATTATGGCTGCTGCGTCCATCGCAGGCGTTGACAGGGTGTTCCTTATGGGCGGCGCTCAGGCTGTAGCTGCTCTTGCATACGGCACAGAAACGGTTCCGAAGGTTGACAAGATCGTCGGCCCCGGCAATATCTTCGTTGCCACAGCGAAGAAGCTTGTTTACGGCAAAGTGGATATCGATATGATCGCCGGCCCCAGTGAGATACTTGTGCTCGCTGACGAAAAGGCTGACCCGAAATTCCTTGCAGCCGACCTTATGTCTCAGGCAGAGCACGACAAGCTCGCTTCAGCGATTCTTGTAACAACATCTCAGGAGCTTGCCGACAAGACGGTTTCGGAGCTTGACAGACAGATGCAGACGCTTTCCAGAAAGGAAATAATCGACGCTTCACTTACGGATTTCGGTGCGATAATCGTTTGCGACGATATGGACAAGGCTGTGGAAATGGCTAATTCGCTTGCACCCGAACACCTTGAGGTATGCTGCGAGAATCCCATGAGCTATGTTGGCAGGCTTGACAATGCAGGCTCTGTTTTCCTCGGAAACTATTCTCCCGAGCCGCTCGGAGATTATTTCGCAGGTCCGAACCACGTTCTTCCGACAAGCGGAACAGCGAGATTCTTCTCTCCGCTTTCCGTTGACAGCTTCATAAAGAAATCAAGCTTCATTTATTATACAGAAGCAGCCCTTCGTGCAGACAGGGACGATATCGTCCGCTTTGCAAATACCGAGGGTCTGACGGCTCACGCCAATTCCATCATCGTTCGCTTTGAGGATGAGAAGTAAGGAGGGATAGTATGTCATTCCAGCTTTGCAGAAAGGTTCGCGAGCTTGAACCTTATGAGCCGATAAGCGGAGATTACCGCGTCAGGCTTGACGCAAATGAATCCTGCTTCAATATGCCCGCAGACGTTGTAGAGGAAATCAGGGAAATAGCTGCGTCGGCTGCCTTTAACCGCTATCCCGACCCGACTGCAAAAAAGCTTATCGAAAGCTTTGCAAAATACTACGGGATCAGCGCGGATAATGTAACTGCAACAAACGGCTCGGATGAAATGCTGTATCTTCTGGCATCCGCCATGCTTCAGCGCGGCAGCCGTGTTGTGACCGTCGACCCGGATTTTTCGATGTATGCCTTTTATTCCTTCCTGTCTGAAAACGAGGTCCTGACCTACAGCAAGAAGGATATGCAGATCGACGTCGATGAGCTTATTGCCTTTGTAAATGACAATAATGCCGATATGCTGATTTTCTCGAACCCATGCAACCCTACCGGCAGAGGAATCTGTGCAGACGACGCAAGAAGGCTTGTCCGCTCAGTCGGGGACTGTCTTGTGGTACTGGATGAAGCATATATGGATTTCTGGGATCAGTCGCTGCTTTCACAGGCGCATGAATATGATAACCTGATCGTTCTTAAAACCGCCTCAAAGGCAGTCGGCAGCGCAGCTCTCAGACTTGGCTTTGCTGTTGCAAACGAAACGATAACAAAAGCTCTCAGGGCGGTCAAATCGCCGTATAATGTAAATTCCCTGTCGCAGGCTATCGGTGAGTGCATATATTCTCACCCGGAGCTTCTGCGCAGAAACCGCGATGAGATAGTGGAAAATACACGGGATCTTTTTGGAAGCATATACGGGCTTGTGCGCAATTATGAGCTGAACATCAGGCTTTATGAGCCTTGCGCGAATTTCGTCTTTGCACAGACGGATAAAGCAAAGAATATCTATGAGTACCTTCTCAGCCAGAGTATTGCCGTTCGTTATTTTGCAGGATACGGCGCGCTGAGAATAACCTCAGGCACAAAAGAGGAAAACGCAGCCCTGCTTTCGGCATTGGAACGCTGCGTGCTTGAAAATATGATAAAAAGTAATCGCTGAGGTTTTATTCTAATTGTAAAAAATGGTTAAAATAATTAACTTTCGGGTTAATTGTATTTACAAACCGGAAAAAATGTTCTATACTTTAGTAAGCACTGAAATCTGTCAGTGCTTACTTGCATTGTCGATCAGACAGAGGTGAAGAAAATGCGTCAATCTACCGTAACAAGAGAAACAAAGGAAACAAAGATCACAGTAACGCTGGATCTCGACGGAGGAGAGGTTTCGGTTAATACCGGGATAGGCTTTTTCGATCATATGCTGACCGCCTTCGGTGTACACGGCGGCTTCGGACTCAGCGTTCAGGCTGAGGGTGATCTGGAGGTTGACTGCCACCATACAATAGAGGATACGGGCATCGTGCTCGGCAAGGCTCTGTGCGAAGCGCTCGGCGACAAGGCCGGAATAAACCGCTTCGGCAGCTTCTATGTCCCCATGGACGAGGCGCTGGGCTTTTGTGCTCTCGATATCAGCGGCAGACCCTACCTTGTATTTGACGCTGCTTTTCCGCAGGAGTGTATCGGAGGCTATGACAGCTGCATGACAGAGGAATTCATGCGTGCGTTTGCCTTCAATTCAGGGCTTACTCTGCACCTGCAGTGCCCCTACGGCAAGAATTCACACCACATGACGGAGGCTCTTTACAAGGCACTGGCACATGCACTTGCCCAGGCTGTGACAAGAAACTGCGACGGACGTGCGCTTTCTACAAAGGGCGTTCTGTAAGACCGGCAAAAAGGAACATTTTGAAAGGTTGATAATTAATGCTTATATTACCGGCAATAGATATAAAGGACGGAAACTGCGTAAGACTTCAGAAGGGTGATTACGCAACTGCACACAAGGTAGCAGATAGCGCTGTTGAAACAGCAAAGAGATTTGAAGCTGCCGGTGCAAAATTCATGCATATGGTTGATCTTGACGGCGCAAAGGACGGAAAGAGAATCAATTCCGATCTTATCCTCGACGTCAGGAAGAATGTTGATCTCAGAATCGAAGTAGGCGGAGGCATCCGTACAATGGAGGATGTTGACTTCTATATCGAAAACGGCATCGACCGCGTTATCCTCGGCTCCGCTGCAATAAAGGATCCGGATTTTGTCCGCGAGGCAGTAAAAAAGTATTCGGAGAAGATAGCAGTCAGCATAGACGCTAAAAACGGCTTCGTTTCCGCAGAGGGCTGGACGGACAATTCTGAGGTCAATTACATTGATCTTGCAAAGGAAATGGAGGATATCGGCGTAAAATACATCATCTTTACCGATATTTCCAAGGACGGCATGCTCAGCGGTCCGAACCTTACAATGCTCGACGAGCTGAAAACAAGCGTAAAGTGCAGCATCATCGCTTCCGGCGGCGTTGCAAGCCTGAAGGATATAATCAATCTCACAGATCTCGATATCTACGGCGCTATCTGCGGAAAGGCTATCTACAGCGGCACACTTAACCTTTCGCAGGCTATTGAGGTCGCTCATGCGGCAAAGCATAACGGCAAAGGAGCAAACATCTGATGGGCAGATTCGATTTCATAGACGATTATTTCAAAAAGTCGGAGCTTCTGCCTGCTGTTGTGCAGGAGCGCTCAACCGGTCAGGTGCTCATGCTTGCATATATGAACCGCGAGTCAATGCAGAAGACCTTTGAAACCGGCTATACATGGTTCTGGAGCCGTTCAAGACAGGAGCTGTGGAACAAGGGCGCTACATCGGGGCACCTGCAGAAGGTTGTGGATATAAAGGGCGACTGCGACAAGGATACCCTTCTTGTTATAGTGGATCAGACAGGCCCCGCTTGCCACACGGGCAGTCATTCATGCTTTTTCAATAATATCTGGGAGGAATACAAAAGTGGAGAACAATAACGAGCTTTATGATCTTTATGCAACGATAATGAGCCGCAAGGAGGAAAAACAGGAGGGTTCGTATACCTGCTATCTCTTTGAAAAGGGTCTGGACAAGATCCTCAAGAAGGTGGGCGAGGAGTGCAGCGAAACGATCATCGCAGCCAAAAACGGCAACAATGAGGAAACCGTGCTGGAAATATCCGACCTTATCTATCACCTTTTTGTAATGATGGCAGCTCAGGGAATTACGGTTGACGAGGTAATGGCTGAGCTTTCAAAGAGAAGTCAGAAAACAGGCAACCTCAAAACCTTTCACCAGGTTGACAAGAACACCTGATAAGTGAGAGTTATTTACACCGTCCGTTTACGGGCGGTGTTTTTTTGAGCAAACTGACTATTATTGTGCTTAAAAATACCGTATATTGGGGTTATCTATAAAAAATTATGGAAATATTGTATATAATGTCCATTTATAATTGACATGGGCTGCCGGGAAATGATATAATCTTAATTAATGAAAGACAGTCAGTACCGGTGTGTATAATTGATCGGAGGATGACAGCGATGGTAAATGAAGCAGCGGCATCCGGTATCGGATCCGACGAGATCATTCTTGAATATGAAGGCAAGACCTGTCCCTACAGAGAAAGGACAGGATTCAGTATATTGAAAAGACTTTTTGATATTGGTTCGTCTCTTTTAGCACTTACGGTTCTCAGTCCCATTCTTGTTGTTTCTGCAATTTGCATCTGTCTTGACGACGGTCAGGGCAAGCCGCTCTTTGTTCAGAAGCGAGTCGGCAAAAACGGGAAAACCTTCAGGCTGTATAAATTCCGTACCATGTGCGTTGACGCTGAGGCGAAGAAGGCAAGCCTGCGTGAGCTGAACGAAGCCGACGGCCCCGCTTTCAAGATCAAGGACGACCCGCGTATCACAAAGGTCGGAAAGTTCCTCAGATCTACCAATATAGACGAGCTTCCGCAGCTGCTGAATATCCTTATGGGCGACATGTCCGTTGTAGGCCCCAGACCTCCTCTTCCGGATGAGGTGGAGCAGTACAGCAAATCCGACAGGCAGAGATTGCTTGTGACTCCCGGACTTACCTGTTTCTGGCAGGCAAGCACCGACAGAAACGATATTTCCTTTGCCCGCTGGATGGAGCTCGACAGAAAGTACATTGCCGAGAGAAGCGTAGGCGTAGACCTGAAGCTTATACTTAAAACCGTGTATGTCATTTTCAGACATCATGACGGGAGATAAATTAATCTGCTGCCGCAAAAACCGCGGCAGCTTTTTGCTAGTCTCGGGCTTGATACTTCTACTGCTGTAAGAATGTTTCTGACAGCGGCGATTGAATACAATGGGCTGCCTTTTGAAGTACGCCATAAATCCATGCCCGAAGAATTACAGAGAGCTATTTATGAAACACGAAACAGGACAAACCTGAATGGTCCGTACGATACGGCTGAAGAAGCCGTAGCAGCAATGCTGGAGGACTGAACAGTGTACAGGATTGAATTTACCAATGAAATGAAGCGCAACGTCAAGCTGATGCGTAAGCGCGGAAAAGACATTTCAAAGCTGACCGATATTCTCAACAAGCTGGCAAGTGGGCAGGTTTTGCCGCAAAGTAACAATGATCATCAGCTTACCGACAATCTGAGGGATTTTCGTAAATGCCACATAGAACCGGACTGGCTGCTTGTATATCAGATACATGATGATATATTGATTTTGACAGCTACCGCGACAGGGACACATTCGGACCTGTTCGGAAAGTGATTATCGCCAGATCGGACTTGATTGTTTACTAATTCAGGATATAATATTGAAATCTTACTTCTGAAATTATTGTATATAGGTTGTTAATTGTAAAATAATTACAGAATAAAAGGTGTGAATAAACATGAGTGAAGAAAACTATATGGATCAATTCGATGATCCGGAAGATTTTATCAGACATCAGCTATTGGCGAATGGTTATTGTTCTGATACATTAACCAAAAAGGAAATGTATCATTTGATTAAGGATAATAATATCGAATTTCAATTGAGTAAAGGTGTTATTGAATATACAAAAAAGAAAGACATGCTTGATGCTCTTTTAACCAAATTATCTTATAGAGATTTAGCGGATTATGTCGGTGTATTAAGAAAATCATTCTGTATGAAATTCAACATTACTATTGATGAGTTTAATATCCTTGTTGCAAATGATCTGATACATAAATCAGGAAGTTTCATCACCGTAAGAAATCCATATAAAACAAATGCGACCTGGAGCAAATGGTGCTGGTATAATGTTTATGATTATTTTGAACTGACTGATGAAATAATACATAGATCACTTAATTAGTACTGGATTCGATATTTAAGGACTGCTGCGGCAGTCCTTTGTTGCTGGTTATTATATTTATCATCTTCGACAGTTTAGCATCAGATATTAGTCAGTCAAAATTATATAGCTCGCCAAGCCTGAACATCATATAAGCCCCTGCGTTAGCATAGAATTTTAAGGTCGCTGTATGACATTTTCTAAAAAATGTAAAAATTTTATGAAAGTGCAAAATAGGGGTTGATTTTTTTTGAAAAAGGGTATAGAATACATTTAGCACTCAGAGAGTGAGAGTGCTAAAATTTAATTATCAAATTGTTTGCTGTAAGGAGGCAATATAAATGACTATTAAACCTTTGCTTGACAGAGTTGTTGTTAAGGCTGAAGAGGCTGAGGAAACAACAAAGAGCGGTATCGTTCTTACCGCCGCTTCGCAGGAAAAGCCCCAGTTCGCTACTGTTGTTGCAGTAGGCCCCGGCGGAATGGTTGACGGCAAGGAAGTTACAATGTATGTAAAAGTCGGTGATAAGGTAATCACCAGCAAGTATTCCGGCACAGAGGTTAAGCTTGACGGAGAGGAATATAATATCGTTCGTCAGTCTGATATCCTCGCTATCGTGGAATAATCATAAAAAAGGAAAACGGAGGTAATCTATCATGGCAAAACAGATCGCATACGGCGAAGAAGCAAGAAAGTCTCTTATGAGCGGTATTGACCAGCTCGCAGATACAGTCAAGATCACACTCGGCCCCAAGGGCAGAAACGTTGTTCTTGACAAAAAGTACGGCGCACCCCTTATCACAAATGACGGCGTTACAATCGCTAAGGAAATCGAGCTTGACGATCCTTTCGAGAATATGGGCGCTCAGCTTGTAAAAGAGGTTTCGATCAAGACAAACGACGTTGCAGGCGACGGTACAACAACCGCTACACTGCTGGCTCAGGCTCTCATCCGTGAGGGTATGAAGAACGTTACCGCAGGCGCTAACCCGATGATCCTTAAAAAGGGTATCAGCAAGGCTGTTGACGCTGCTGTGGATACACTCAAGAAGAACTCCAAGCCCGTTGAAGGCAGCAAGGATATCGCAAGAGTTGCTACAATTTCCGCTGCTGACGAATTCATCGGCAACCTCATCGCAGAGGCTATGGAAAAGGTCGGCAACGACGGCGTTATCACCGTTGAGGAGTCCAAGACTGCAGAGACCTACTCCGAGGTTGTTGAGGGTATGATGTTCGACAGAGGTTACATCACCCCCTACATGTGCACAGATACAGACAAGATGGAGGCTGTTATCGACGACGCCTACATCCTTATCACAGATAAGAAGATCAGCAACATCCAGGAGATCCTTCCGCTTCTCGAGGAAGTTGTAAAGTCTGGCATGAAGCTCGTTATCATCGCTGAGGATATCGAGGGCGAGGCTCTTACCACCCTTATCCTCAACAAGCTCCGCGGCACATTTACATGCGTCGGCGTTAAGGCTCCGGGCTTCGGCGACAGAAGAAAGGAAATGCTGCGTGATATCGCTGTTCTTACAGGCGGTCAGGTAATTTCCTCCGAGATCGGTCTTGAGCTTAAGGACGCTACAATCGATCAGCTCGGCCGTGCTCGTCAGGTAAAGGTTGACAAGGAGAACACAATCATCGTTGACGGTGCCGGCAATGCTGAGGAAATCAAGGCAAGAGTTGGTCAGATCCGCGCTCAGATCGAGTCTTCAACCTCTGACTTCGACAGAGAGAAGCTCCAGGAGCGTCTGGCTAAGCTCGCAGGCGGCGTTGCAGTTATCAAGGTAGGCGCTGCTACAGAGATCGAAATGAAGGAAAAGAAGCTCCGCATTGAGGATGCTCTTGCAGCTACAAAGGCAGCTGTTGAGGAAGGCATCGTAGCAGGCGGCGGCACAGCACTGCTCAACACAGTAGGCGCTGTTGCAGCTCTCGTTGATACCCTTGAGGGCGACGAGAAGACAGGTGCCAAGATCGTTCTCAAGGCACTTGAGGAGCCGGTTCGTCAGATCGCTGCAAATGCAGGTCTTGAGGGCTCTGTGATCGTTGACAAGATCGTATCCTCCGATAAGGTAGGCTACGGCTTCGACGCTCTGCGTGAGGAATATACAGATATGATGGAAAGCGGCATTGTTGACCCGACAAAGGTTACACGTTCTGCGCTTCAGAACGCTGCTTCCGTTGCATCAATGGTTCTCACGACGGAATCACTCGTTGCAGACATCAAGGAGCCCACACCTCCGATGCCGGCAGCAGATCCCGGAATGGGCGGAATGTACTGATAAATAACAAGATATCCGCAGTGTGTTTTCATGCTGCGGATATTTTTGACTGAAAGGGGAGCAATATCATGCGTGAACTTAAGGTACGCAGCTTTGACGGAAAGTTTTTTCTCTGCACAGATAAGGAGGAAAAGTATTTCGCTATAGAAAAGGAAGAAATGCCGGCACAGGTATTCAGTTGATCAGTGTTGATATTTTGGTGTTGACAAAAATATAAAATTTGTTTATACTATTAAGTAATAAAGGCAAGGACGGGAAGAAGTACGCAGGAGCGCTGTGCACAGAGAGGATACGGTCGGTGTAAGTATCCGTCAGCAACTGAGGAAATACATCCCCGAGCCTACAGGGTGAAAAAACAGTAGTCCTGTACGCTTTGCGCCCGTTATAGCGCAGGGGTATGAATGTACCCGTAAAGGCCGGCGCCGTGAGGCGGCGGTAAATTGAGGTGGTACCGCGGTTATTATCGCCCTCTGTATTTATAACTACAGGGGGCTTTTTCTTATACGTCCCCGAAAGAGGAAAGGAAGATAAAAATGGGAGTTTATGAGGAACTTCAAAGACGCGGTCTTATCGCGCAGACAACAGACGAGGAACAGATAAAGGAGCTTGTCAACTCCGGAAAGGCAGTATTCTATATCGGCTTCGATCCGACTGCTGACAGTCTTCATGTAGGTCATTTCATGGCTCTGTGTCTTATGAAAAGACTGCAGATGGCAGGCAATAAGCCTATTGCGCTGCTCGGCGGCGGCACCGGAATGATCGGCGACCCGACAGGCAAAACCGATATGAGAAAAATGCTGACCAAGGAGGATATCCAGCATAACTGCGACTGCTTCAAAAAGCAGATGAGCCGCTTTATCGATTTTTCTGATGATAAGGCTCTTATGGTAAATAATGCTGACTGGCTGCTGGATCTCAATTATGTTGACCTTCTCCGCGAGGTCGGCGCATGCTTCAGCGTAAACCGTATGCTTACCGCTGAATGCTATAAACAGCGTATGGAAAGAGGACTGAGCTTCCTCGAATTCAACTATATGATAATGCAGAGCTACGACTTTTACTCCCTGTACCAGAGATACGGCTGCTCGCTGCAGTTCGGCGGCGACGACCAGTGGAGCAATATGCTTGGCGGTACGGAGCTTATCCGCCGTAAGCTCGGAAAAGATGCCCATGCGATGACAATCAATCTTCTCCTCAATTCCGAGGGCAAGAAAATGGGTAAGACCGAAAAGGGCGCAGTATGGCTCGACCCGGAAAAAACAAGCCCCTTCGATTTCTTCCAGTACTGGAGAAATGTCGGCGACAGCGACGTTATCAAGTGCCTGAAAATGCTGACATTCGTTCCGATTGAGGAAATTGAAGCAATGGAAAAATGGGAGGGCAGCCAGCTCAATAAGGCTAAGGAAATACTCGCCTTCGAGCTTACAAAGCTTGTTCACGGCGAGGAAGAGGCCGAAAAGGCTCTCGAGGGCGCAAGAGCACTGTTTTCCTCAAAGCAGGATACAGACAATATGCCATCAACACAGATAAGCACAGCTGATCTGACAGACGGCAGCATCGGACTTATAGATCTGCTGTTCCTCGTAAAGCTTGCGCCGTCCAAGGCTGAGGCACGCAGACTTATCCAGCAGGGCGGTATCTCTGTTGACGATGAAAAAATAACAGACGTAAAGGCTGTTATCAGCTCCGGCGCTTTTGAAAAGGGCCATATCGTCATCAAAAAGGGTAAAAAGGTATTCCATAAAATAACGCTATCATAATGTGTGAAAGGAAAGTGGCTATGAGCGAAAGATCCAGGGATAACAAGGCTATTACGGAAGTACGCAGAGAACAGCGCAAGGAAGCTTTCATCCTTCTGTTCGAGCAGGTATTTCAGAAGGAAAGTATCGAAAATATAATCGAGGACGCAAAGGCTGCCAGGGATCTTGAGCTGGGCAAATATACCAGGCGCCTTGCACTCGGCGTTGAGGAAAAAATGGATGAGCTGGACGCTGTGATAGAAGCTAACCTCACCGGCTGGAAAATGAACCGCGTATCAAAGGTTTCGCTTACCATCATGCGTATGGCTGTGTATGAAATGCTTTACGTCGATAACGTTCCCGTGAGCGTATCCATAAATGAAGCTGTAGAGCTTGCAAAGAAATATGCAACTCCCGGCGACGGCTCGTTTGTAAACGGTGTTCTTGGCTCAGTTGCAAAGAAGCTTGACAAAACAGGGGAAGAGTGATGGGATTCTTTCTCGGAATTGATACAAGCAACTATACGACATCCGCTGCCATATACAACAGCGACAGCGGCAAAATGCTGCGGAAAAAACAGCTCCTTCCCGTCAAGGACGGAGAATGCGGACTTCGCCAGAGCGACGCAGTGTTCCACCATGTAAGGCAGCTGCCCGATATAATTGACGAGCTGATGCAGAGCTTTGACGGCAGTATTACCGCCGTCGGAGCATCCTCGCGCCCAAGGGACGTCGAAGGCTCGTACATGCCGTGCTTTACTGTGGGTCACGGTACGGCGCGGATTCTTGCGGATATGCTGCACGTTCCGCTTTACACCTTTTCGCACCAGAGCGGACATATCGCAGCAGCACTCTATTCCGCGGAAAAGACAGAGCTTATCGGTCAGCGCTTTCTGGCGTTTCACGTATCCGGCGGAACAACCGAGGCTGTGATAGTCGGCTATGACGACGAAACCGTCTTTACAGCTGAGCTTGTTGCAAAAACACTCGACCTCAATGCCGGTCAGCTTGTGGACCGCACGGGCGTTATGCTGGGGCTTCCGTTTCCGAGCGGAATGCAGCTTGAAAAGCTTGCTCTGGGTAATACGGAAAAGCTGAATCCCCGCATATCTCTTAAGGGCTTTGACTGCTGCCTTTCGGGAGTGCAGAATATATGCGAAAAGGCGCACAGGGACGGACGAAGTCCGGAATATATCAGCGCTTTGTGCCTTGCATACATAGAAAAAACGCTTACCGCAATGTGCGATAGGCTGCTTGAGCATTACGGCAATATGCCGGTAGTTTTTGCCGGCGGCGTAATGTCCAATTCAATAATACGCAGGTCGCTTTCAGGAAGATACGGCGCATTTTTTGCACAGCCGGAGTTTTCGTCTGACAATGCCTGCGGAACTGCATTGCTGTGCAGTATAAAGCATAGACTGAAAAACAACGAAATAATAATACGTAAAGGAGAATGAGTTATGGGCAGATTATTCGGTACTGACGGCGCGCGCGGAGTTGCCAACAGCGAGCTTACCGTCGGTCTGGCAGTTGATATCGGCAAGGCTGCAGCAATGGTGCTGACAGAGGGCAGCAAGAAGGCTCACCCGAAGATCCTTATCGGCAAGGATACAAGACTTTCTTCGGATATGCTCGAAGGCGCTCTTATAGCAGGCCTTTGCTCTGTCGGTGCAGATGTAGTCCTTCTGGGCGTTGTTCCTACGCCTACGGTTGCATTCCTCGTGACAAAATACGGCGCAGATGCCGGAATTATGATCTCGGCTTCGCACAACCCGTTTGAATTCAACGGAATCAAAATCTTTTCACCCAGCGGATACAAGCTTCCCGACGCTCTTGAGGAAGAGATCGAAGCAATTGTTCTCGACCACGCTAAGCCTTATCCTACACCTACAGGCGACGGTCTGGGCAGGGTGGAGTTTTCCGACAGCGCCATCGAGGATTATATTTCGCATATCATTGATACCGTTCCTTACCGTCTTGACGGAATGAATATCGCAATAGACTGCTCGAACGGCTCGTCCTCCCGTACAGCAAAGGAGCTTTTTACAAGACTTGGCGCAAAATGTACAATGATCGCCGACAAGCCGGACGGAGTAAATATCAATTTTGAATGCGGCTCAACTCATATGGAAAAGCTGCAGTCCTTCGTTGCCGAAAACGACTTTGACCTTGGCGTTGCCTTTGACGGAGATGCTGACCGCTGCCTTGTCTGCGATGAAAACGGCAATTTCGTTGACGGCGATTTCATCATGGCTATCTGTGCACTGGATCTTTCATCAAGAGGATTGCTTGCTCAGAATGCTGCGGTAGGAACAGTAATGTCCAACATGGGTTTCAGCCGTTTCTGCAAGGATAACGGTATGAAATTTATCTCAACTGATGTAGGCGACCGCTATGTGCTTGAGGAAATGCTGAAAAACGGATACAACTTCGGCGGAGAGCAGTCCGGACATGTTATCTTCCTGGATTATGCGACTACCGGCGACGGTCAGATGACTGCCGCTCAGCTTCTCAGCATTGTAAACAGACGTCAGGCTAAGCTTTCGGATATCGCAACGCTCATGATTCACTATCCGCAGGTGCTTATCAATGTAAGGGTAACTCCCGAGGGTCAAAAGAGCTTTGCCGATAATCAGCAGATCTGGGACAAGATCAGGGAAGTCGGGGAAATCCTCGGCGAGGACGGACGCATACTTGTCCGCCTGTCCGGGACAGAGCCGCTCGTCAGAGTAATGCTCGAGGGCAGGGATCATGACGAAATAAGCCGTCTTGGCAATGAAACAGCAGATCTTATTAAAGAACTGATCGGAGAGTAATCGTCAAAATCAACAAATTTTGATATATTTTCAGACGAAAGTTCTACTGGATTCACTTAATCTATTCTTCGTTTTTTTTACACTGCTGTGATATAATTAAATTAATATTACAGTACTTTTTGGAGCTGCATGCATATGGCAAACGTAGACGTTTCTGTCATCATACCTTGTAAAAACAGCAGAAGTAAAACTGCCGGAATAATAAAGAAGTTTTCGCAGGAAAACGACGGACTGACGCTCGAATTCATTATTATCGACATGAATTCAAACGACGGCACCGTGCTTGAATCCCTGAGCCTTATAAAGGAGCTCGGGCTGCTCGGCTATGTTATCCAGAGCGGCAGCGGAACTGTTCCGGCGGCTCTTAATACCGGTATTTTCCGTTCCAGCGGAAAATATGTCACATTTGTATATCCCACAAGGCTTTATAAGGATTATCTGCAGTCCTATTTTGCCGAAGCGGAAAAACGCGAGGCGGACTTTGTCTTTGCAGCGCCGAAATCCGACCCGCCGCAGAAGAATATCGTACCTGTCGGAATGACCGGAACTGACCTTGCGGTCAGCCTGATTCATTCAAGCGTTGTGATGGACTTTGCGGCAGTACTTTACCGGCGCGAATTCCTGACCGGAAACGGCATTCGCTTTTATGAGGACTGCACAAACGGCTATGCCGAGGCATTCATTTTCAGCTCGCTTATGTATTTGCCAGTTGTTGCAAATGCGGATATTGATATCGAAAGGGATTATCTCGGAAGCTCCATTGTTGACGAAAGTAAGATGGTTTCCAAGAACTGCTTTGAACGTCTGGACGCAATGATCCGCGTTTACGAAACTGCAAGGATGAGGTTCAAGGACGATAAGGTGCTGCTGTCCTTGCTGAGGTATCAGAAGCTGCCGTCCGTGGCACTCGGATGTGTTGATAAGCTTCTTTCCGAGGGCTTCGGTTCGTCCGCTATTAAAAAGCAGATGTCTGTCAAGGGTTATGATAAATATATCGATTACTCAGCAGATACGCCCTATGATCTGAAAATGAAGATCATTACATGGAAGCTTCTGCCGTTTGCATATAAACCATAACAGAATTTTTTCAGGGGTGACGCAGACCGCTCATCCCGTCCGCCCGACCGCGAAAACTTCGCGACCGGGCTTTTTTATTCGGGCTCACGCCCCTTATGGTGAATTGCAGCTTGCCGGAAATTTTTTAGATATATGTCAGTAAAGGTTGATAAATACTAAAAAACGTGTTATACTTGTATTATGTATTTTTATGCCTATGTTGCATGATAATGATGTATATATACTGTCTGCCGGCACAGCTGCGGTGCATCAATGTACGCTGAAAAGTGCCGCGCCGGCAGGGATTTGAAAAATGAAACGGTGCGATTATGAAGATATTGGGTATCGACCCCGGCTATGCAATTGTCGGCTATGGTGTTATTGAATACAGCGCAGGACGGTATTATCCTGTCGATTTCGGCGCTATAACTACCGACGCGGATATGCCTTTTCCGCTGCGGCTGCAGCATATATATAACGAAATGGTTTCCATAATAATCCGGAACGACCCCGACGAAATGGCAATAGAGCGGCTGTATTTTCAGAATAACCAGAAAACAGCAATAGCCGTTGCCGAAGCAAGGGGTGTGATACTGCTTGCGGCGCAGATGAATAATATCCTGATCAGCGAATATACGCCTCTGCAGGTTAAGCTTGCGGTTACCGGCTACGGTCAGGCGAAAAAGCCGCAGGTTATGGAAATGACGCGCCGCCTTCTGAAGCTTGAAAGTGTTCCTAAACCGGATGATACAGCAGATGCGCTTGCAATGGCAATCTGTCATGTGCAAAGCTCCGGAACAAGACTCAAAAATATGATAAACAGCCGGAATACCATCAGGAATAACGGCTACTTCAGCGGAGGAAAAAAATCATGATAGTATATTTTGTAAGACATGCTCAGCCGGATTACAGCTCCGGAAGCGACGATTATTCATTCGGACTTTCAGGTGAGGGTATCATGGACAGATATGCAGCCGCTGACATTCTTAAGGATGTCAGCTTTGATAAAATATACTGCAGCCCGTACAAAAGAGCCGTCCAGACGATACAGCCGATTGCCGATTACTGCGGCATGGAAATAATAACCGATGAACGCCTTCGTGAAAGGGTACACGGGGAAAACTCGAATAATACCGAGATGTTCCGCAGACGATGGGAGGATCATAGCTTCCATGAGCCGGGCGGTGAATCTATTGCAGACGTGCAGAAAAGATACCTTTCCGTAATGGAAGAGATCATAAAAGCTAATTCCTATGGTACGGTTCTTGTCGGTACTCACGGTACTGCGATATGTTCGTTTATAAATCATTTCATCCCGGAATTCGGATTTGATGATTTCATGAGAACGATTGACTATATGCCGTGGGTGATAAAGATCGAATTTTCCGGAATGAAGCTTTATAAAATGGAAGAACTGGGCTTCGTGCAGAAGGAATTCCACGGGGTAAAATAAGGAAGATAAAAATGATATACAGCTTGAATGGTACAATTATTCTTACCGAGCCTAATGCAGTCGTGATAGAATGCGGCGGCGTGGGCTATAAATGCCTTACAACAATGAATACACTGCGCGTTCTGCCGAAAACCGGTGAAAAAGCAATGTTGTATACGCATATGATCGTGCGCGAGGACGCGGTTGAGCTTTGCGGCTTTGCCGATAAAAGCGAGCTTGCATGCTTTCGCATTCTGACGGGAGTAAGCGGCGTCGGAGCCAAGGTGGCTATTGCAATTCTTTCCGTGCTGACGCCGGAACAGCTTGCGCTTGCAGTGTCTTCAGGGGACAGCAAGGCGTTTACAAAGGCAAGCGGAGTCGGCAAAAAGCTTGCTGAAAGGATTACCCTTGAGTTGCGCGACAAGGTCAAAAAACTCGGTGTTACTGAGACTCCGGGTGAAATTACAGCAGCATCCGCTGTATTGCCGCAGGGTAATATTTCCAAGGCTGTCGGAGCACTTGCCGTGCTCGGCTACAGCCCGGAGGAGGTAACACCCTTTATGGGCGGCATAGACCCGTCGCTCTCAGTAGAGGAAATAATCGGGCAGACGCTTCGCGCCATAGGCAAAAAATAATTGAGGAGAAATATCTGTGGAAGATCTGGATTTTGAAAATCGCATAGTTTCTCCGACGGAGATAATGGGGGACGGCGACAGCGACAATCCCCTGCGCCCGAGAAGACTTGATGATTACATCGGTCAGGATAAGGCAAAGGAAAACCTGTCCGTATTTATAGAGGCTGCAAGGCAGCGCGGAGAAACGCTCGACCATGTTCTGCTGTACGGTCCTCCGGGACTGGGCAAGACCACGCTTTCCGGCATAATTGCAAACGAGCTCGGCGTGAATCTCCGCATTACATCTGGCCCGGCGATAGAAAAACCCGGAGATCTTGCTGCAATACTTACCAACCTGAACGAGGGCGACGTCCTCTTTATTGACGAAATACACCGTATCTCACGCGCGGTAGAGGAAATCCTTTACCCTGCAATGGAGGACTTTGCAATAGATATAGTGACCGGCAAGGGACAGATGGCGGCGTCATATCATCTTCCGCTGCCGCATTTCACGCTTGTCGGAGCTACAACAAGGGCAGGACAGCTTACAGCGCCCCTGCGCGACCGCTTCGGCGTATCGCTCCGTCTGGAGCTTTACACACCGGAGGAGCTTGCGAAAATAGTTGAGCGCAGCGCCTGCATACTGCATATACCCGTAGAACACGACGGCGCGCTTGAGATAGCGTCCCGTTCCAGAGGTACGCCGAGAATAGCAAACCGTATGCTGAAGCGCGTGCGTGATTTTGCTCAGGTTATGTCCGACGGCGTTATTACTCTTGAAACCGCAAGAGTTGCTCTTGAAAGGCTTGAAATCGACGAGCTGGGTCTGGATTCAAACGACAGGCGCATGCTCGAGGCTATAGTTAAATTCTATAAGGGAGGCCCGGTGGGGCTTGAGACCCTTGCTGCTGCAATAGGTGAGGAGGCCGTTACCATTGAGGACGTAATTGAACCGTACCTCATGCAGATTGGTTTTCTCAGCCGTACCCCGAGGGGACGCTGCATAACCCGTGCAGGCTGTCTGCACCTCGGACTTGACGCAAATGCCGCAGAACCGGCACAGCTCAGATTGGATTGATCAGATGACCGTACTAACTGTTTCACAGCTAAATAATTATATCAAATGCGTGCTCGATGAGGATCCGCATCTGCGCACAGTATATCTTAAGGGCGAGATATCCAATTTCAAGAACCACTACAGCTCGGGTCATCTCTATCTTTCGCTGAAGGATGACAAAAGCGCTGTAAAGGCGGTTATGTTTTCGTCCGCGGCTTCAAGACTGCGCTTTCGTCCGGAGGACGGCATGTGCGTGATTGCAAGAGGATATGTTTCTGTCTATCCCCAGGGCGGACAGTACCAGCTCTATATTCAGGATATGCAGCCTGACGGTGTGGGCGCTCTTGCGCTTGCCTTCGAGCAGCTTAAAAAGAAGCTGGAAGCTGAGGGACTGTTCGACGCGTCCTTCAAAAAGCCGCTGCCGACCCTGCCGCGCCGCATAGGAGTTATTACTTCACCAACGGGTGCTGCGGTTATGGATATCACACGCATACTTGCAAGGCGATATCCCATGGCGGAGGTGGTTCTCTGTCCGGTGCTCGTTCAGGGCGACGGCGCTGCTGCACAGCTGACGGATGCAATACGTCGCTTTGACCGCAGGAATGATATAGACGTAATAATAATCGGCAGGGGCGGAGGATCAATTGAGGATCTGTGGGCTTTCAATGATGAAGGCCTTGCAAGAGCTATTTTTGACTGCCATATACCCGTTGTGTCCGGAGTCGGGCACGAAACAGATTTCACAATATGTGATTTTGTTGCTGATGTGCGCGCTTCAACACCGTCGGCAGCCGCAGAATGTGTTTCTCCCGAGCAGGGGGAGCTTCTGAGCGCTGTGGACTATTACCGCGATACGATCATTTCGCTTATGCGTGCCCGCCTTGACCGTGAGCGCACACAGCTCGACAGGCTGTTATCATCAAGGGCTCTTCGCTCTCCGATGGAGATAGTCAATGTCAAGCGCATGCAGCTTGACCATATGGAAAGCCGGATGAATTCGGCTTACTCCATGCACGTAAAGAATAAAAAGGAGGATTTCACCTCCCTTGCTGCTAAGCTGGATGCTCTAAGTCCGCTGAGGGTTCTCAGCAGGGGCTATGCCGCAGCAAGCAAAGACGGAAAGTGCATCAGCTCTGTTTCAGATGCCGAAACGGGCGACAGAATAGAAATAAGGCTTTCGGACGGCAGTCTGGGTTGCCTTGTTGAAAGGAAGATAAAAACCGATGAAAAAGGCGGATTATGAAAAATCGATAATAAGGCTTGCGGAAATTGTGGAAGCTCTTGAAAGCGGAAGCCTCAGCCTTGAGGAATCGATGAAACTTTTTGAGGAGGGCACAAAGCTTACCGCTGCGTGCTATGATGTCCTGAAAAAAGCGGAGCAGAAAATAACGGAGCTGTCTGAAATAGAAAAAGAGGAGGAATAACAATGTCAGCATTTGCAGAAAGGATAGAGCGCGAGCTTGTATCCTTCTTACCCGAAAGTGAAAATGAAAGCGTAAAGACGCTTATTGCATCCATGTCATACAGTCTGACTGCAGGAGGTAAGCGCGTGCGCCCCATGCTTGCAGCAGAATTTGCAAAGCTTTGCGGCGGCAGCGAGGACGCTGTTGTGCCATTTGCTTGCGCTATTGAAATGATCCATACCTATTCGCTTATCCACGACGACCTTCCCTGCATGGATAACGATGACCTTCGCCGCGGCAAGCCGACAAATCACAAGGTTTACGGTGAGGCGACAGCTCTGCTGGCAGGAAACGGACTTCTGACTCATGCATTCGGCACGGTAGTAAGCGAAAGAGCGCTTGCTGCAAACGGTGCTGAAAAGTGTGCGGCAGCAGCGGCTGTTCTTGCTGAGTATGCAGGAGCAGACGGAATGCTCGGCGGTCAGATGATAGACCTCGAAAGCGAGGGCAAAAGGGTAGGAGTTGATACCCTTAAGATAATGGACAGAAAAAAGACCGGAGCACTTATGGTAGCTGCGTGCAAGCTCGGCTGCATCAGTGCCGGTGCTGACGAGAAAAAACTTTCCGCTGCAAGCGAATATGCCGAAAATATTGGTCTTGCGTTCCAGATAGTTGACGACGTGCTCGATATCACATCAAGCACAGAGCAGCTCGGTAAGCCTGTCGGCAGCGATAACGAAAACGAAAAATCCACATACGCCGCTCTGCTCGGCGTTGACGAATGCCGCCGCATTGCCCGAGAGCTGACCGAAAAGGCGGTTGCTGCTCTTGATGTATTTGACGGTGATACAAAGACGCTTGTCGATTTTGCATATTACCTTCTTGACAGGAAGAATTAATTGCCCCAGACGGCAAAATGATTGGAGTTAATAACATGTCGGATGACAGCATTCTGAACGGCATTACAAAGCCGTCTGATCTGAAAAAGCTGTCCGCAGATGAGCTCGAGACCCTGTCAGAGGAGATACGTGTTAAGATACTTGAGACTGTTTCGGAAAACGGCGGTCATCTTGCATCTAACCTCGGAGTTGTCGAGCTGACTATTGCAATGCACACGGTGTTCAATTGCCCCAAGGACAGGTTTGTATGGGACGTAGGACATCAGAGCTATGCACATAAGCTTCTGACGGGCAGACTTTCTGAGATCAGTACTATCAGGCGCGAGGGCGGTCTTTCGGGCTTTCCGAAGCGCAATGAAAGTGAATATGACGCCTTCGATACAGGCCACAGCTCTACATCGGTTTCCGCTGCACTCGGTATTGCAAAGGCAGGGGAAATAATCGGGGAAAAGTATTACACTATTGCCGTAATAGGCGACGGTGCACTGACGGGCGGTCTGGCTCTGGAGGGTATTAATAATGCCGGTCAGAGCAAGGATAACCTTATCGTTATCCTTAACGACAACAAAATGTCAATTTCAAAAAACGTCGGTTCAATGGCGCGTGCACTGACACATATGCGCATACGCCCGTCGTACCTCAATGCAAAGAGCCGTGCTCACAATACACTTGATAAGCTTCCCGGTGTCGGAAAGCCGCTTTCCAGATTCATGAGCAAATCCAAGGACTGGATAAGGCTGAATTTCTTCGGACATCAGAGAAATATGTTCGAACAGTTCGGCTTCAATTACTACGGTCCCCTTGACGGTCATAATATCAAAGAGCTGCAGACAGCAATGAAGGCTGCCAAGCGCACAAAGGGACCTGTTATGCTGCATGTCTGTACCAAAAAGGGCAAGGGCTACGAATATGCGGAGAAAAACCCGAAGATATTCCACGGTATTTCCGCATTCGACCTTGAGACCGGTGAACCGAAAAGCTCATCAAAGGGCTATTCTGATGTATTCGGCGAATTCATGTGCAGCAGCGCAAAGTCGGATAAGCATATCTGTGCGATAACTGCCGCAATGGCAATGGGCACGGGGCTTTCTACCTTTGCAAAAAAATACAAAAGCCGTTTTTATGACGTGGGTATCGCTGAGGAGCATGCAGTTACCTTTGCATGCGGTCTTGCCGCGGGAAATGCTCTGCCTGTATTTGCGGTGTATTCCACCTTCCTGCAGAGAGCCTACGACCAGATACTGCACGACGCTGCACTGCAGCAGCTCCATATCGTGCTTGCTATTGACCGTGCAGGTATTGTCGGAGAGGACGGAGAAACCCACCAGGGCGTTTTCGATGTTGCTTTCCTGAATACAATACCGAATGTCACGATATTCTGCCCGTCCTCGTTCAAGGAGCTGGAGGACATGCTGTTCAGAGCTGTATATAATACGCGTGAGGTTGCCGCAGTGCGCTACCCGAGAGGCGGCGAGCTGTATCTTCCTGATGATTACGAATACCGCAGCGAGCTGTTTTCCTTCTACGGTGACCGCGAAAGCGATATCCTCATCGTTACCTACGGCAGACTGTTTTCCCACGCCTGCAAGGCAAAGGAGGCTCTTGCCGATAAGGGTATTTCCTGCTGCATACTGAAGCTTAATGTAATAAAGCCCATTATGCCCACCGCAGCCAAAAGCGCTATGAATTTCAGTCATATACTGTTCTTTGAAGAGGGTATGCGGCGCGGCGGCGCAGGCGAAGCATTCGGACTGCAGCTGTTCGACGGCGGCTACAGGGGCAGCTACACAAATGTGGCTATCGACGGCTTCGTAAAGCAGGCCAAGGTCGATAGTGCACTTCACCATTTAGGGCTTGACAGCGAGGGCATGGTAAATACCGTTTTATCCGTTTTAGATGAGGAAAAGAGTACATCGGAGGATAAAAATGATGAAAATACTGAGCAGTGAGCTGCTTCCTCTTATGGATGAGCTGGACTTTTCCCTGGAGGAACAGTTTGATACAGACGAAATGAATGATGAGTGCTTCTACTGGATATTCCTCGAAAATTTCGAGGATGATATCATCGAGAAAACCGGAGCCACCATCGATACAGTACTTTACAGCAAATATTTCCATGCATGTACCCTCGTAAGGCTTTTTGAGGCTGCAGGCGGCTTTGACGCTGGTATGGAGCAGCAGTGCGATGATATCCTCGGTGAAATAACCGAAAGAGCCGAGGAAGAAGTGGACTGGCCATTGCTGCAGGAGTGGCATTACTCTCAGTCATAAATTATTCGGGGTGATATAGTGGCAAAAAAGAGACTTGACGTTCTCGTTTATGAAGCAGGACTTGCAGACAGCCGCGAAAAGGCAAAGGCGCTGATAATGTCCGGCGTGATATATGTTGATAATCAGAAATCGGACAAGCCCGGTACTGCGTATCCCGAGGGAACTGTACCGGAGCTTCGCGGAAACAAGCTGAAATATGCAAGCCGCGGCGGTCTGAAGCTTGAAAAGGCGCTGCAGGTTTTCCCGATAAGCCTCGAGGGCTGCATTACTATGGATATCGGCGCTTCGCACGGCGGATTTACCGACTGCATGCTGCAAAACGGAGCGGCAAGGGTATATGCAATAGATGTCGGACGAGGTCAGCTTGACTGGAAGCTCAGAAACGACGAACGTGTCGTGAATTTAGAGCGCACCAATGTGCGTTATATTACAAACGAGCAGGTGCCCGACCCCATTGATTTTTTCAGCGTGGATGTAAGCTTTATTTCTCTTTGCCTTGTGCTTCCTGCGGCAAGACCGCTGCTGCGCGACGACGGCACCGCAGTGTGCCTTATCAAGCCTCAGTTTGAAGCAGGACGTGAAAAGGTCGGGAAAAACGGCGTTGTCCGCGAAAAGGAAATACATATTGAAGTAATTAAGAAAATATACGATTTTTGCCTTGAAAACGGCTTTTCTGTTCTGGGACTGGACTTTTCTCCCATAAAGGGGCCGGAGGGCAATATCGAATACCTGATATATATAAAAAAGAGCAGCGAGCCGGTTTGCGAAGGGAAAATAGATATTCCCGGTGTTGTGAACCTGTCTCATGCTCAGCTTGATAATACATCGCATAAATAATTTCCGGAGATGTGGCTTATGATGCGTATCGGCAGTGTTGCACTGATACCTAATCTGACAAAACGGGGAGCATATAATACCTCCCTGAAAACCATGGGAATTCTCAAAAACCTTGGCATTGACATTTATATGACGCAGCAGCTGAGCGAACGCTACAGGCACAGCAGCGCTGCCTTTCTTCCGACGACGGACGATATTATCCGCGCTTCGGATATGGTTCTGACTATTGGAGGAGACGGCACAATAATGCATGCCGCCCGCCATGCGGCGCCGCTGAGAAGGCCGCTTCTGGGCATAAATATGGGCAGACTGGGCTTCGTTGCCGGTCTTGAGCCGGATGAGCTGGATATGCTGCGCCGGCTGAGGTACGGTGACTATTCAATAGAAAAGCGCATGATGCTGAGCGTTCGTCATTCCGGCAACGAGGAAATGTATGCAATAAACGACTGCGTTTTTTCGAGAGGTCCTCTTTCAAGACTTGTGGATATTGACGTTTCGCTTGATGAGGATCATATGTGCCGCTACCGTGCGGACGGGCTGATTATTTCAACGCCTACCGGTTCGAGCGCATATTCGCTTGCAGCCGGAGGTCCGGTTGTGGAGCCTACCATGAAATGCATTGTCATGACTCCGATTTGTCCGCATTCGCTTTTTTCACGGTCTGTAGTATTCGACCACAGATCTGTCCTTGCTGTCAGGGCTTCCTGCGACGACGATACTGAGGTCACTTTGACCGTTGACGGCGCAAGGACTGTGACAATCGCACGCACAGATACCGTAACCGTAACATCCGCGGAGCTTTCTGCAGATTTTATCAGTCTTAAAGAAAAATCATTCTATAAGGTTCTGAACGAAAAAATGGGAGAGAAGGGTGGTAACTGATGAAAACAAACAGACAGGAAAGGATACTTGATATCATCAAGAACAACAATGTCGAAACGCAGTCCGATCTTCTGGAGCTTCTGCGCAGCGAGGGCTTCAACGTGACCCAGGCGACGGTATCCAGGGATATAAAGGAAATGCGCCTTATCAAGGTTCCGGACGGAAAGGGCTCTTATAAATATGCCTGCGACAATATTTCCATGAGCGAAGAGGCATCGCATCTTTACCTTTTCCAGACCTCTGTCCAGAGTGTGGAATCCGCCCACAATCTTGTTGTTATCAAGACCGGCGTCGGCATGGCAGGCGCTGTATGCGCAGCATTGGACGCCACAAGACGTGCAGGAGTAATGGGTTCTATAGCAGGTGACGACACTATTTTTGTCGCGCTGCGCACGGATGCGGCTGCCGGAAATCTTGTCAGTGACCTGAAAAAGCTTATTTCCCGAAAGGAAAACGAAAACGTATAAGGAAGAATAAGGATGCTAAAGAATCTGTATATAGAAAATATCGCGGTCATCGAGAAAACTACAATCGATTTCAGCGGCGGACTGAATGTCCTCACCGGTGAAACGGGTGCAGGTAAATCTATTGTAATAGATGCGATTAATGCCATTCTCGGAAACCGCACGTCCCGTGACCTGATCAGAAACGGCGCGGAAAATGCCTTTGTAAGCGCCGAATTTGACGAGCTGTCCGATACTGCTTTGGCTGCTCTTGATGAGCTTGGCTTTGAGACTGAGGAGGACGGAACTCTGCTTGTGCAGCGTGAACTGTCCCTGAGCGGAAAGGGAAGATGCAGAATAGGCGGCAGGCCCGCCCCCGTAAGCGTTCTCAAGCAGCTTGGTGAGCACCTTATTGATATCCACGGTCAGCACGCAAGCTACGAGCTTATGTCGCCGGAGCTGCACATAAATTATATTGACAAGCTTGCCAACCTTGAGGATGATCTTTCCGTCTACCGCAGCAAGTATAATGAATATTCACGTCTGCGCTCTGAGCTGAGCAAGGCTGAGGTTGACGAGGGTGAACGCGAACGCCGGCTTGACCTTCTCAGATATCAGGTGAACGAGCTTGAAATGGCGGACTTTTACGTCGGCGAATATGAGGAGCTTCGCGAGCGGCAGCAGGTCATTGAAAACCGCGAGCGCATTGCTGCGGCTATGGGTCAGGCACATGAATACCTCAGCGGAGGAGAAGATACCGACGGCGCAATACGCTATCTGGAGCTTGCATGCGACAGCCTTGGTGAAATATCCGACTGCCTGCCGGAGCTTGACGAAACCATTCGACGCCTGCAAAGCGCTGTCTATGAGCTGGAGGACTGCAGGGATGAGCTGTCCGGCATATATGACGATGCCGAAGCCGACGGGGAAAGCCTGGAGGAGATTGAGGACAGACTTGACCTGATATATACCCTCGGCAAGAAATACGGAACAACCATCGAAGAGATGCTGGATTTCCTTGATAAGGCAAAGCAGGAGCTTGAGTACCTCGAAAGCTACGACGAAAACCGTGAGGAGCTTAAAAAGAGCTGCGAAAAGGCAAAAGAAGAGGCTCAGGCACTGGCGCTTGAAATATCCGAAAAAAGACGAGCAGCCTCGGAGGAATTCACTTTTTCTGTCAAGCGCGAGATGACATACCTTGACATGCCGAATGTGGAGCTTGTTATCCGTCAGGAACCGTGTGCGCTCAGGGCAAACGGCATGGATGATATTGAAATACTCATCACAACAAACCCCGGCGAGCTGCCGAAGCCCGTTGCAAAAATTGCCAGCGGCGGTGAGCTTTCGAGAATGATGCTTGCTATAAAGAATGTTCTGTCCGATAAGGATAATATAGATACCCTTATCTTCGATGAGGTAGATACCGGTATCAGCGGAAGCGCTGCACAGAAGGTAGGACTGAAGCTTCGCGAGGTATCGCGTACAAGGCAGGTGCTGTGTGTTACCCATCTGGCGCAGATTGCATCCCTTGCCGACAGCCACTACAAGATAATGAAAAACGTTTCTGACGGCAAGACGTATACAAGCGTAACTCCGCTCGACCACGAAGGAAGGGTGCAGGAGCTTGCGCGTATAATAGGCGGAGTGGAAATAACTCAGGCAACGCTGAGCTTTGCTCAGGAAATGCTGTCTGATAAAAAATAATAAAAGGAGCAATTACGATGGACTGTCTTTTTTGTAAAATCATAGCAGGGGAGATCCCCTCAGCAAAGGTTTATGAGGATGAAACCGTTTACGCCTTCAAGGATATCAACCCCATGGCACCGGTACATGTTCTCATCGTTCCGAAGAATCACATCGATTCAGTAAACGGCATAACAGCCGAAAACAGCGCCGTTGTCGCACATATCTACGAGGTTGCGGCAAAGCTTGCGAAAGAGCTTGGCATAGCAGAGGACGGCTACCGCGTAGTAACTAACTGCGGTGCCAATGCAGGACAGACTGTATTCCATCTGCATTTCCATCTTCTCGGAGGCAAGGCTCTGAAGGTAGAAATGTGCTGATCTGACGGAGGAAAAGAATATGAAGCGGCCGCTGGCAGTTATCGGATTTTCATATTTGGCTGCCCTGAGGGTCGCTTTTATTTTGGGTATTGAATATGCCCCTGTTCTGGCGGCGGTGAGCCTTGCGGCAGGAGTGTGCGCTGTTATTATCAGGCGGCTGCGTACAGATGGGAAGATGCCATGCATCTTTTTCGGCGCTGCTGCGGCACTTGTCGTACTGTCAATATTTACATCGGTCTGCGTAACCCCGAATCAAAGTCTTTACAGCGCAAGCGGCAGGATTGATTCAACACTTGTTGATCTGCCATATGAACAAAACGGGCGGTATTATTATAAGCTGAAAATAGACTCTGCCGGTATTCCGGATGCAAAACCCGGAGCGACGGCGCTTGTGTCCTCGAAAACCCGTCTTGACGTTCAGCCCTATGATGAAATCGGTGCTGATGTAAATTTCTATGAAAAGCCGTCGGACAGTTACCTGAATTACGGCATTTCGCGCGGTATTCAGGTGCGCGGCAGCATTGACCCGAGGGGAGAGATAAGCATCCGGAAAGCTGAATCCCGCCCCGTTATGTACTATGTCCTGAAGGTGAAAAGCAGGCTGCTGTCTGCGATATCATCTATGATGCCGGAAAAGGAGGCAGCCATTGTCAGCGCGATGCTGCTCAATGACAAGTTCAGTATCAGCAGCGAGGATATGCAGAGCTTTCGTGCTGCCGGTGTTTCGCATATTATTGTTGTATCAGGATTCCATGTTGCAGTGTTGACGTCACTTATTTCAATGCTGCTGGGGCTTTTTATCAAAAACAGACGCGCTGTGTCGGTTCTGTGCTGTGGCGCGGTTGTGTTCTTTATGTCTCTGACAGGCTTTACTCCGTCGATAATGCGAGCGGGTATAATGCAGATTTCGGTTCTTTTGGCAGTCGTTTTCAGCAGACAGTCGGACCGGCTTAATGCACTTGGCCTTGCTACTATCGTGATTTGCCTGCTTAACCCGTATTCCGGCGCTGATGTCGGTTTTCTGCTGTCATTTTATGCAACGCTCGGGATTATCGTACTCAGTCCCCGTATGTATTCATATTTAATGGAACGGCTTCAGGCTAAAAAGACTGATAAAAGTGCAGCGCTTAGTCGTACTAAACGTGCTGCAGCGACAGTCGGCAGATACTTTTTGTCTGTTTTCTGTGTTACGGTTTCGGCGGTGCTTTTCACAGCTCCATGCTCGATAATGAATTTCAAAGGCTTTGCTCTGTACAGTGTGCCGTTTAATCTGCTTATCAGCCCTGTTGCATCGCTGCTTATCTCATGTGGTGTTATAATGGCTGTACTTTCACTGCTGCCGTTTGTTTCATTTCTTGCATTACCGTTTGCATTTGTCTGCCGTTTGTCGGCGGATTATATTATAGCGGTATCCGGCGTTACTTCCCTGCTGCCGTACAGCTATATTACAGCAGCGCAGGACTATATACCGGCATGTCTTTTACTGTCAGTCGGTGTCACGGGTCTGCTGTTGTGCCTTAAAAACAAAAGGCTGATGTTCGCTCTGTCCGCAGCGCTGACTGCGGTGATATTCCTCTGCGGTGCAGTTTTTTCCGGAATCGGGAATATCGGTTCGGAAAAGGTTTCTGTCGTCGATACCGGCGACGGTCTTTCTGTTGTCCTGCAGGGCAGCGACGGCAGCGCGTCTGTGCTTTTCTGCGGCGGAGACCGCGGAAAGGGTAATGTCATGAGCGATTACCTTGGTAATTCCGGCATAGGGAATATTACATATATGCTTATTACAGACCAGTCGTTCAGGGATACGGGTTATGCTGCAGATATAATGAGCGGTCATTCTGTCGGATGCGTGCACGTCTATGACAGGCAGAGGGTGAGCGAAAAGCTGTCAGCGGCTCTTGATTTTGCCGGAAGTATCATAAGCTCGGATTACCGCGACAAAAAGGAAGTTGTAGCTCATGCCGGACAAAGCGATATATATGTAATGCGCTGCTATAACTGTACATCGGTGTATTTTTCCTGCGGCGGCCGTACGTTTCTTATCGTCGGGGACAAAACTGACTGCAGCATTATTCCGGAGAAAAACAGAAGCAGCGATTATCTGATTATAAACGGAAATGTCGAAAATCTGCAGCTTCTGCACTGCAGAGAGGCGATAATATCAGGCGACGAGGAAAATGCTGCACAGCTGCGGCAAAAGCTTTCGTCGTCGTGCGACAGCTGCTGCGTTACAGGCGGCAGAGGAAGTATTTGTGTAAGGGTCAGAAGTGACGGCAGCGCCGCACTGAGGAGGGAAGGTTTATGGCTAAGCTGAGCGAACAGGATTTCCGGAAGGAGCTTTCTTCCGAGGAGCTGCAGCCGCTCTATCTTATCTACGGAGAAGAAAAATATCTTGTAAAAAAATATACCGAGCGCCTTGTAAAAAAGGCAGTCGGCAAAAAGTCGTCGGATTTTGATACGGCGGTATTCGGGGGTGATCTGAGCCTTGACGAGATGTATTCCGCGGTGCAGTCGCTTCCTGTATTCTCCGACAGGAAATGTATTCTGGTCAAAGATTACGAGGTGAATTCCCTCTCTGACGGTGACTTGAAGGAGCTGGAAAAGCTCTTTTCGGATATTTCTGAGCAGTCGGTTCTGATTTTTACAATGCCGACCCTGAAACCCGACGAAAAGAAAAAGTCAGACGGCAAGGGCGGGTCAAAGTTTTCTAAATTTGCATCTCTTGCTGCAAAATACGGCACTGTGCTGGAGCTTGCAGCCCTTGGTGATATCGCCGTCGAAAAACAGGTTATTGCCTGGGCGGAGAAAAACGGAAACAAGCTTTCATCTATAAATGCGTCTAAGATTGTCTATGCAGTTGGAACAGACCTGAATGCCCTGAAAAACGAAACGGACAAGCTTTGCGCATATGCCGGTGACAGGGAAATAACGGAGCAGATGATTGAGCTTCTGTGCCCGAAAAACACAGAAACCAGAATATACGCACTTGCCGGCTGTATAAGCAAAAAAGACTACAAGGGCAGTTTCCGTCAGCTTGAAATGCTGTTTGAAAAAAACGAACGCCCTGAGATAATCCTTTCCGTTTTAAGCTCTGCATTTGTGGATATGTATCGTATGCGTGCAGCAGCGGAGGCCGGAAAGACCGTTTCGCAGGTTGCCTCCGATTTCAAATACGGCAGACGCGATTTCGTGCTGAAAAATGCTGCCGCGGATGTTGCAGGCTATTCCACGGAAACCCTGCGGCGTATTCTGGATGTCATTCTGGACGCGGATATCAGGCTGAAAAGCACATCTGTAGACCACAGGGTGATACTGGAAACAATGATAGCAAAGGTGCTTCTGATAGTCAAAGAGGGGTCGTCTGCATGATACAGGTTAAGGAAGCAATAATCGTCGAGGGAAAATACGACAAAATAAGGCTTTCTAATTTCATAGACGGTCTTATTATCACAACTGACGGCTTCGGAATTTTCAAGGATAAGGAAAAGCAAAGGCTCATCCGCCGACTTGCCGAAACACGCGGAATACTTGTCCTGACTGACAGTGACGGCGCAGGCTTCGTGATAAGACGGTTTCTCAAGGGAAGCGTTCCCCCGGACAGGGTGAAGCACGCGTATATACCGGATATCTTCGGCAAGGAAAAAAGGAAGGATAAGCCCTCTGCTGAGGGAAAGCTCGGCGTTGAGGGAATCCCGGATGAAATAATAGCCCGTGCCATAGCGGCATCGGGAGCACACTGCAGCGTTCAGAATACAAATGTACGCACGCAAAAGCCCATCACAAAGGCTGATATGTACGCTCTGGGGCTCAGCGGTACGCCGGACGCCGCACAGATGCGAGAGGCTCTTAAAAAGGAGCTTGACCTTCCGCAGCGTATGACGGCAAATGCGATGGCTGATGTCCTTGGATGCATTATGACGCTTCCGGAGCTTGAGGAGGTCTGCAGGAAAATCAGAGACAGGGAGGGGAATGTATGATAGATGTAACACTGCTCGGCTGCGGCGGAATGATGCCCATGAAGGACCGCTGGCTGACCTCGTGTCTGCTGACATGTGACGGCAGGTCTGTTCTGATTGACTGCGGCGAAGGTACACAGATAGCTATGAAATGTGCCTCACGTCGAGTTAAGCCCGTGGAGCTTATCTGTTTTACGCATTTTCACGCTGACCATATTTCCGGCCTTCCCGGATTTCTTCTTTCTATGGGAAACGAGGGCAGGACAGAACCTGTAACCATTGCCGGACCACGCGGATTGGAGCGGACGGTCAGGAGCCTTTGTGTAATTGCTCCGGCGCTGCCCTTTGAAATCAGGTTTGCAGAGCTTAAGGACGAGCAGACTCTTCACTGCGGTGAACTGGAGATAGATTTCTTCAAGGCGAGGCACAGCATTGAATGTATCGGTTACAGCGTCAGCCTTAAGCGACAGGGTAAATTTGACCCTGAAAAAGCTGTACAGAATAACGTCCCCAAAAGAATATGGTCAACCCTGCAGAAAAACGGAGAAGTTGACTATGAGGGTGTACATTATACCTTCGATATGGTCGGCGGAAAGCCAAGGAAAGGTATAAAGGTTTCTTACTGTACAGACAGCCGACCTACCGAACGCATAGCAGAAGGTGTAAAGGAAAGCGACCTTTTTATCTGCGAAGGACTTTATTCTGAAGCTGATAAAACAGAGCGTGCAATCAAAACAGGGCACATGATGTTCTGTGAAGCTGCAAGCCTTGCAGCAAAGGCTGGTGTGCGCGAGCTGTGGCTGACGCATTTCAGTCCAGCCCTGACCGAGCCGCAGGAGGGTCTGCCGGCGGTGCGTGAGATTTTTCCCAATGCTCACTGCGGATTTGACGGAAAGACCGTCACGCTGAATTTTGAGGACTGACATTTATAGACCGAAAATACTGAACACAGTGTTTATTAATATACAACAGACTATACCGCATACAGTCGGTATCAGAAAACCGAGCAGCGTCCAGAGGGTGCTGCCGGTTTCTTTTTTTATTGTAATGCATGCCGTCGAGCACGGGAAGTGCATCATGGTAAACGCCATCATGCAAAGTGCGGTTTTTATCGTCCAGCCGTTTGAAGTTAGTATTTCGGAAAGAGTTCCTATGCCGTCGCCGTATAGTGAAAGCGTTATGGGCAGCACTATCTCATTTGCCGGAAAACCGAGAATGAAGCCCGTCAGTATTTCGCCGTCCAGACCGAGCACAGCGCCGGCTGGCTCAAGAAGAGCGCACATATGCCCTGCAAGGCTTTTGTCGCCTATGGTGACATTTGTCATTATCCACAACAGTGCTCCTGCGGGAGCTGCAACTGCTGCAGCTCTACCGAGAACGAATACGGTACGGTCGAGCATTGAGCGCACTATGGTCTTTGCAAGCTGCGGCCGTCTGTATGGCGGAAGCTCAAGAATGAATCGCGCACGCCGTCCCTTGTATAAAATGGCTGAAAGCAGTCTTGTGACGATCAGGGAAATCCCGATGCTTGTGCTTACTGCTGCAGCAAGTATCAGTGCGCCAGCTGCCGATCCGGTAAGTGAGTTGAGTTTTGCTGTCATAAATATCCCTGTTACTGCAATAAGTGTCGGGAAGCGTCCGTTGCAGGGGGAAAAATTGTTTGTTACGGCAGCTATCAGCCGTTCGCGGCGATCGGGAATAATGCGGCAGCCAGTAATTCCGCAGGCATTACAGCCGAAGCCCATCATCATTGTAAGAGCCTGACGTCCGCCGCTGCCTGCCCGGTTGAAGACAGGATCAAGCACAAACGCCGCTCTCGGCAGGTAGCCGAGATCTTCAAGCAGCGTAAACAGAGGGAAAAATATCGCCATGGGCGGCAGCATGACAGAGATCACGTCGGCAAGGGTGCCGTATATGCCGTCAATCAACAGTCCTGTTACGATTTCATGTACGCCGAATGTTGTTAGCCACGAGCGCATAAGACTGCCGATAAACTCAAACAGCGAGGCAAGCCACATGGACGGATAATTTGCCCCTGCAATGGTGATGAAAAAAATTATTGCAAGCAGCAACCCAAGCATAGGCAGCCCTGTTACTCTTGATGTAAGCAGCCTGTCAAGGCGCTGCTCCCAATTCATGTAAGGGTTTCCCCGGGAGCTTATGCACACAGCGGCGATTTTCTTTGCCTTTTCGGGTATATCATCCGTTTCGGTTACGCATGCGGACTGCATTTCTTCCTTTGTGAGTACATCCTGCAGTGTGTCTTTCAGCTCGCGCAGCCCCTTTCCGGAGCGCGCCGAGGTAACAACCACCGGTATTCCGAGCAAATCGGATAGCTTTTCGGTATCAATGCAGACTCCGCGCTTTATTGCCTCATCCCACAGGTTAAGGCACATTACGGCACACTTTGTATGCTGCAGCAGCTCCAGACACAGCGGCAGACCCTTTTCGAGTGCGCTGGCGTCCGTGGTTATGATAATGCACTGATAATCAAGCCCGTTTACAAGCTCTGATGCAGCCTGCTCGTCGGGTGAGCCGCCGCGCAGGGAATAAGCTCCCGGCAGATCGACAAGCCGTATCCGCTCTTCCGAAAGGTTAAAAAAGCCCTCTGCGCCGGAGACTGTCTTTCCAGCCCAGTTTCCGGTATGCTGGTGCATTCCGGTCAGGGCATTGAATACAGTGCTTTTCCCGACATTCGGATTACCTGCAAGCAGCACCGTGCATGAATAATCTGTTTTCTTCAAGCTATCACTCCATCCCGGCGAGCCGCCGTTTGCTGTCCGCGTCTGAGCTTTTTGTGCGGAGTCTGATTGCGCGGTCCGGCTTTTGTGCGTTTTATATCGGATGTCTCAATTGACCTTTATTTCGCAGAAACCATTATTCTTTTTGTATCCTCGTCGCGCAGGGCAAGCATGACCGAGGGGAAAAGGTACGCCCTCAGTCCGCCGAGGGGGCTTGCAAACAGCGGCTGCACCGATGCGCCGGGGGCAATGCCGAGCCTGGACAATCCCTCGCTAAGCCCGTTTTCATTTCCCACGCAGCAAATCACAGCCTGTTGACCGATATTCAGCTCACAAAGACTGATTTCTTTACACATATTATTTCCCCCTGTTTTTTCATTCCGCATTACATGATATGCACGGTCGAGGATTATTGTAAACATTTTTCCGGCAGGCTCTTCTTTATGCACTTCATAAATTTCTTTTTTTGTTGCACGCTAAGTTTGTTGCACTTCATAAATTTCTTTTTTCTGATTGTTTTTTCAGTAGGAATCTGTTATAATATAAATTTGAAATGTATTCCGGAAAAGACGGGAATCAATTTGCATAATCGGAGGTTTTGAAAAATGTTTTCTGTTGCACTTGACGGCCCTGCAGGAGCAGGCAAAAGTACAATTGCAAAAAAAGCTGCTGAAAAGCTCGGCTTTATCTATATCGATACGGGAGCTATGTACCGCACCATCGGACTTGCATGCATAAAATCAGGCATCGACCTGACCGACGCTCAGGCTGTTGTCGGCATGCTGCCATCAATAAAGCTGCGCCTTGCTTTTCTCGACGGCGAACAGCATATTTTCCTCGGGGATGAGGATGTTTCCTCGCTTATCCGTACCGAGCAGGTTTCCATGGCGGCTTCGTCAGTTTCATCAATCCCGCAGGTGCGTTCTTTCCTGCTGGAGCTGCAGAGAGGCTTTGCGAAAACTGATAACATAATAATGGACGGCCGTGATATAGGTACTGTTGTGCTGCCCGATGCGAACGTCAAGATCTTCCTTACCGCTTCCCCCGAGGCGAGAGCGCGCCGCCGCACGCTGCAGCTTGAGGAAAAGGGAGAAAAGGCTGATTATGAGCAGATACTTTCGGACATAATAAAAAGAGACTATAACGATTCCCATCGTGAAACAGCACCGCTCAGACCTGCAGAGGACAGTATTCTCGTAGATACGACAGAGCTGACCCTCGAGCAGTCCATCGCAAAAGTAACCGAAGTGATAGGAGAGAGGCTGAAATGAAAACAAATCCGCTGTGGGCAGTAGGCTGGTACTTCGTGTATCCCGTTATGAAGCTGCTGTTTTTCTTCAAGGTTAACGGAAAAGAAAACATTCCCCGTGAGGGCGGTTATATTGTAGCATCAAACCATATGTCATACGCCGATCCGCCGCTTCTTGCGATGATACAGCACCGCCAGATATTCTTTATGGCTAAGGCGGAGCTTTTCAAAAATCCGCTTTTTGCATGGCTTATACGCACACTCGGAGCATTTCCGGTGCAGCGCGGCGCCGGTGACGGCAAGGCAATAAACGAAGGCGAAAACATTATACGCAAGGGCGGACTGCTCGGTATATTTATCGAGGGCACACGATCAAAGACAGGCGAGCTTCTCCGTCCGAAGTCGGGCGCTGCAATAGTCGCACAGCAGATGCAGGTGCCGGTTATCCCGATTTGCATTACACCGAAAAAACAGAAGATAAAGCTGTTTTCCAAGGTTACTATCTCCGTCGGCAAGCCTATGACGCCGGAGCAGCTCGGACTTACCGGTGAAGCAGGTCCCGAGGCTTACCGTAATGCTTCCAGAATGATTATGGGAGAGATACAGCGCATGAGAGATGCCGACCGTGAGGCAATGAACAGCAAGGGCAAAAAGACACCGACGAAAACGGAGGAAACAGCATGAGTATAACTGTAGCAAAGACAGCCGGCTTCTGCTTCGGCGTCAGCCGTGCCGTCAGCATTGTAGAGAAGCTTATTGATGAGGGCAAATCAGTATATACACTGGGCCCGATAATCCACAATCCCTTTATGGTTAAGAGCCTGGAGGAAAGGGGAGTTCGTATTGCCGATGTTCCGGAGGACTGCACCCCGGACGCAACACTTGTAATACGCTCACACGGCGTAGGCGAGGATATCATGGAGCGTATTCGCAGCACAGGCGTCGCATATAGGGATGCAACATGTCCCTTTGTGCTGAAAATACATAAAATTGTGGCAGAGCATTCCGCAGCAGGTGAGATTGTTCTTATAGCCGGAGACGAAAATCATCCCGAAATCAGGGGTATTATCGGATGCTGCCACGGCGAATATCACACATTCCTGAATCATAATGACCTTGAGGAATTATTAAATAAATTTCCCAAGTGGAATAATAAACCCGTTTGTGTGGTAGCTCAGACGACATTTGATATAAAAGAATGGAAAATTTCAATAAAACACTTGCAAAATCTATGTAAAAATGCTAAAATATTTGATACAATATGTAGTGCAACCTTTGACAGGCAGTCCGAGGCTGACTCACTGGCACGACAGTCCGATCTTATGCTCGTAATAGGCGGCAGACACAGCTCGAATAC